>JANMMH010000735.1:0-21520 GCA_031373055.1 Rubrivivax sp.
GTCTTCGATCGCCTGGGTGACGGGCAGCTCTTCAAGCAACACGGCGGGCGAGACCAGCGCGCGCACGGCCTTGATACGCACGTCGTCGATGCGCGTGGTGTCGATGGTGGTGTCGGTCGTAGCCATGGTCAGCGCGGCGCGATGCTCTCGCGGATCCAGGCGGCAAAGGTGGCTTCGTCGATCTCGCCGCTGGCCAGGCCGAACACCGCGACGGTAGCCTCGGCCTGCGTGGCCGTCAGCCGGTGGCCGTTCAAGCCGAGAAACAAACCCACTGACAGGAAGGCCGCACGCTTGTTGCCGTCGACGAAGGGGTGGTTCTTGGCCAGGCCAAAGGCGTAGGAGGCGGCCAGCTCGGCCAGGTCAGGCTGGCCATACGCGGCCAGGTTTTCAGGCCGCGCCAGCGCCGAGGCCAGTAGGCCGGCGTCACGCAAGCCGCTGGCGCCGCCGTGCGCAGCCAGGCTCTCGTCGTGCAGCACCACGAGCAAGCGGCGGTCGATCCAGCGCCAGCTCATTTGGCGTCACTTCGCCAAAGCACGAAAGGTGTCGCGGTACTCGCGCATGAACTCACGGCCGATGTCGAGCTGCTCGGCAAAGCTCGGGTCCAGCGGCGTCAGCGCAAAACCGTCAGGCGTTTCGGTCATATAGACCGTGTCACCCTTGTTCAACTTCAGCCGCGCCAACACGTCCTTAGGCAGGATCACGCCAAAGGAATTGCCGATCTGGGTGACTTTGAGTGTGTGCATGGCAGGCTCCGAGGTTCGTTATAACGGATGTTATATGCAAACCTGGGGCCGCCGCAAGCGCTCAAACTCCCGCTTGCGGATTGCGCAAGCGGATGTGCAGATCGCGCAGCTGCCCCTCGTCCACCACGCTCGGCGCCCCCGTTAGCAAGCACTGTGCGCGCTGCGTTTTCGGGAACGCAATCACGTCGCGGATGCTCTCGGCCTTGGCCATCATCGTCACCAAGCGGTCCAGGCCAAAGGCCAGGCCACCGTGCGGCGGCGCGCCGTATTGCAGCGCATCGAGCAAGAAGCCGAACTTCACTTTCGCGTCTTCGGGCGAAATGTTCAGCGCGGTGAAGACCTTGCTCTGCACCTCGGCGCGGTGGATACGTACCGAGCCGCCGCCGAGCTCCCAGCCGTTCAAGACCATGTCGTAGGCCTTGGCGATGCAGGCGCCGGGGTCCGTGTCCATCAGGTCTTCGTGGCCGTCTTTGGGCGCGGTGAAGGGGTGGTGCACGGCGCTCCAGCGCTTGGCTTCTTCGTCGTACTCGAACATCGGGAAGTCGACCACCCACACCGGCGCCCAGCGGTCTTCAAAGAGCCCGCTGTTGCGGCCGAATTCGCTGTGGCCGACCTTCACGCGCAGCGCGCCCAACGCGTCGTTGACGATCTTGGCTTTGTCAGCGCCGAAGAAGATGAGGTCGCCGTTGCGTGCGCCAGTGCGCGCGATGATTTCGGCGATAGCCCCGTCGTGCAGGTTCTTCACCACCGGGCTTTGCAGGCCTTCGCGGCCTTTGCCGGCGTCGTTGACCTTGATCCAGGCCAAGCCTTTGGCGCCGTAGATCTTCACGAACTCGGTGTAGGCGTCGATCTCTCCGCGGGAGAGGCCCCCTTGGGCTTCACCACCACCGGGCACGCGCAATGCCGCCACGCGCCCGCCCTTGGCGTTGGCGGGGCCTGAGAAGACCTTGAAGTCGACGTCGCGCATCACGTCCGTGAGCTCGGTGAATTCGAGCTTCACGCGCAGGTCGGGCTTGTCACTGCCATAGCGATGCATGGCCTCGCCGTAAGTTAGCTGCACGTACACCGGCAGCTCCACGCCGAGTGCCTTGCGAAACACCGAACGCACCATGCCTTCGGTGATGGCGCGGATCTCTGCTTCGTCCAGGAACGAGGTCTCGATGTCGATCTGCGTGAACTCGGGCTGGCGGTCGGCACGCAGGTCTTCGTCGCGGAAACACTTGGTGATCTGGTAATAGCGATCAAAGCCCGCCACCATCAACAGTTGCTTAAAAAGTTGCGGCGATTGCGGCAGCGCGAAGAAGGCGCCGTCGTGCACGCGGCTGGGCACCAGGTAGTCACGCGCGCCCTCGGGCGTGCTCTTGGTGAGCATCGGCGTCTCAATATCGACGAAGCCTTGCTCGTCCAAGTACTTGCGCACCTCCATCGCCGTGCGGTAGCGCAGCATCAGGTTCTTCTGCATCGCCGGGCGACGCAGGTCGAGCACGCGGTGCGTCAGGCGCACGGTCTCGCTGAGGTTGTCGTCGTCCAACTGGAAGGGCGGCGTGACGCTGGGGTTCAGCACTTCCAGCTCCAGGCACAACACTTCGATCTTGCCGCTGGTGAGGTTGGCGTTTTCGGTGCCGGCCGGGCGCGCGCGCACTTTGCCGACGACCTTCAGGCAGAACTCGCCGCGCACGCTTTCGGCCACGGCAAACATGTCGGCGCGGTCGGGGTCGCAGACAACTTGCACCAGGCCTTCGCGGTCGCGCAGGTCGATGAAGATGACGCCGCCATGGTCGCGGCGGCGATGCGCCCAGCCCATCAGGGTCACGGTTTGGCCAAGCAGGGTTTCGCTGACAAGGCCGCAGTAAGTGGTTCTCATGTGAATGCTCCGCAATTCAATTCAGGCTCGCGACGCCAAAGGCTCGCGCATACAGGGGGTGTGGTTGGCTAACGTGGCAGCGACGCGCATGCCTCAGGACCAGCCAGGCGCCTGCCCGGCCAGCCCCTTCAATTTCGTGCCGCAGCGGCCTCGCCGCTTTGGGGTGCGACGACACCCATGGAGATGACGTACTTCAGCGCCTCGTCCACGCTCATGGCGAGCTGGCGCACGTCGGCGCGCGGCATCATCAAAAAGAAACCCGAGGTCGGGTTGGGCGTGGTGGGCACATAGACGCTGATGAAGTCACCTGGCAGATGCTCGGCGACTTCACCGCTGGGCTTGCCCGTGACGAAGGCGATCGTCCACGAACCCTGGCGCGGGTACTGCACCAGCACGGCTTCGCGGAATGCGTTTCCGCTGCTGGAAAACAGCGTGTCCGAAACTTGTTTGACCGAGCTGTAGATCGACTTGACGATGGGGATCTTGCCCATCAGCCGGTCGCCCTGGCGCAGCCACCACTGGCCAAACATGTTGGCCACAAACATGCCCGTGGTGATGAGCAGCGCGGCCATGGCCAACACTGACAAGCCCGGCACATGGCGCAGCTTTTCCACGCCAGCGTGCATCGAGGCGGGCAACACGGCCTGCGTGGCCGAGAGGATCCACGCGAATACGCCGTCGATGGTGCCCAAGAGCCAGGTCAACACCCACAGCGTGATGGCCAGCGGCATCCACACCAAGAGGCCGGCGACGAGATACTTCTTCACGATGCCGTCTTGCCTGCAGGCGCTGGTGTAGGCGCTGCCGCCGGCGCCGCCACGCTTGCTGGCGCTGGCGCAGCAGCTGGCGCGGCAGCAGCCTTCTCGGCGGCCGCCGGGGCCTTCTCGGCAGCCTTGTCGGTGGCAGGGGCGTCGGGCTTGGCGCCGTCGGCGCTGGCCTCGCCGTCCTTCTTGGCCGCAGCCTGGTTGCCACCGCGAAAGTCGGTCACGTACCAGCCCGAGCCCTTGAGCTGAAAGCCCGCGGCGGTGAGCTGCTTGGTGAAGGTGGCAGCGCTACACGCCGGGCAGACCGACAGCGCGTCGTCGGACACCTTTTGCAGCACATCCTTGGCGTGGCCGCAGGCGCTGCACTTGTAGGCGTAGATCGGCATAGGGGTCGGCTCAATGGGGTCGAAAAACCCGGCATTGTAAGAACACCGCCAGCGCGGGCCGGGGCTTGCTCCTAAGGGCCGGCCCGCACGGTGGTCAATGCGGGTGCCGGCCCTTGCCTGTGTGCTGAGTGGCGGCATGGGCCGCGTCGGCCGCTGCCCGGTGCAGGATCACCGCGATGGCATGCCCCTTGTTGGCCAGCAGCGGCGGCGCCAGTGCGCCCATCACCATGCCCACCATCGCGCCAAAGAGCCCAATCAGGTTGGCTGGCACCATCGAGCCGGGTGCTGCCACACTGGCGCCGATCCAGCAGCCCACGCCCAGCACGATCGACAAGAGCGCGCCCTGCGTATTGGCGCGCTTCCAGTAGGCACCCGCCAGCAGCGGGATGAAGGCCCCGGTGAGCGTCACGTTGTAGGCGTTTTGCACCATCTCGTACATGGTGCTCTTGCTGTTGAGCGCGAACAGCAAGGCCGCCGTCGTGAAGATCACGAGCACCAGGCGCAGCGTCAGCAAGAACTGGCGGTCGCTCTGGTGGGGCATGAAGGGGCGCAGCACGTTTTCGGTGAACAGTGCCGTGGGCGCCAAGAGCGCACCACTGGCGGTGGAAAGAATGGCCGAGAGCAGCGCGCCGAAGAACATCACCTGCGCCCACATCGGCATCTTGCCCAGCACCATGTCGGGCAGCACGCGCTGGATTTCGCGCGCGTCGTCCGAGGCAAAGAGCTTGGCCAGCGTCGGGTCGGCCACCACCGCCGCATAGGCAATGTAGATCGGCACGAAGGCGAAGCAAAAGTACATCAGTCCGCCGATGATGGTGCCGCGCACCGCCGTCTTTTCGTCCTTTGCGCTGGTCATGCGCTGGAAAACGTCTTGCTGCGGAATCGAGCCGAAGGCGAATGCGAAGAAGGCGCCGGCCATGACCCACCAGCCGGCCGCTTCCGAGGGGAAGAACCTGAATTTGCCCTCAGCCGCCGCTTGGTTGATGACCTTGGTCGCGCCACCGGCCATGTCGCCCACCAGCACCGCCACCAGCGTCAGGCCAATCAGGATGATGACGGTCTGAAAGAGGTCGGTGAAGGCTACTGACCACATGCCACCGAAAATGGTGTAGACCATGACCACCGCCGCGCCGAACATGATGGCGTGGTTGAAAGCAATGGCGCCGCCCGACAGCACGTGGATCACCAAACCCAGCGCCGTGAGTTGCGCCGAGGTCCACCCAAGGTACGACGCCACGATGGCCGCACTGGTCAACACCTCCACGCCTTTGCCATAGCGGTGCTTGTAGAAGTCGCCGATGGTCAGCAGGTTCATGCGGTAGAACAACCGCGCGAACAGCAGCGCGGCCAAGACCAGGCACACCGCAGCGCCAAAGGGGTCACCCGGAATACCGCCCATGCCGTCTTTGGCGAAGGTGGCCGACACCGACAACACCGTCTCGGCGCCAAACCATGTGGCAAACACCGTGGCCACGTTCATGTACAGCGGCAGCGAGCGGCCCGCGACAAGGTAGTCCTTGGCGTTGTGCACGCGCCGGGCGGCCAGCAAGCCAATAGCGATGGTGATCAGCAGGTAGACGATGACCAGGGTCAGCAGCATGGCTGGGTGCCTCCGGGGCAGGTTAGGTGATGTGGCAAAACGGGCGCGATTATCTCGGCGTTTGGGTCGCTGCTTGCGGCGGCCAGGCGCTGCCGCATCGGCAGGGCCGCGATCAGCTCAATCCCTTTGCGCTGCAAGCCTGCAGGCTGCCCGTGGCGCCGGGGTTACCCCCGATCATCGGGTGGTCAGTTTGCACATAAAGTTTGCTTACACGCACAAGCCCCTAGGCTCATCACTTTCAAGGCGGTAGCTCATGCGATCCATTCTGTCGATGCTCATCCTGTGTTGCTCGGTGATGGCCTTTCCGGCAAGTGCCGCAGAGTTCGGAACCAAGGCCGAAGCGGTGGCGATGGTCAAACGCGTGCAGGCCAAGTTCAAGGCCGAAGGCGCCGAAGCCACCTTCAAGGCCGTGTCGGACAAATCGGTTGCCGAGTTCCATGACCGGGATCTGTACCCGTTCATCTACGACATGGAAGGCCTGAACGTCGCGCATGGTGCGCGCCCGGCGCTGATCGGCAAGAACCTGATCACGCTGAAGGACCAGGACGGCAAGTTCCTGGTGCGCGAGATGCGCGACATTGCCAAGACCAAGGGCAGTGGCTGGTTCGACTACAAGTGGCCCAATCCACTCAACAGCAAGATCGAAGACAAGACCAGCTACGTCGAAAAGATGGGTGACTACTGGGTCGGCGTCGGCGTCTATCGCTAGAACCTGATGACGCGCTTCGCGCCAGCGGTGCTTCCGAATTTACTGCCGCGATGAACTTGTCGCGCCGTTGGCTCGGCCGGGGCGCGTTCGACGACTTGCCCATCCAGCTCAAGGCCTCGCTGGCGTCGCTGCTGCTGCTGCTGTGCCTCTTGGTGCTGGGCGTCAACGCCTACCTGACCTCGGCCCGCTCGGCAGCAGGGCTGCGTGTGCTGTCCACCGAGCTCGTGCCCAAGGAGCAAGCGTTCTCCGCCGTCGGCAAGGCGGTGGTGGCGACGCACATGAAGATTTTTCGCTACGTGTCGTGGGCCAGCAATGGCATCACGGCAGAGCTGCTCAAGCCGCTTGAAGCGCAGATCCTTGCCGAGCTGAACGCGTCGTCCGCGCGCATCGCGGCATTGAACGAACGCACGGACTTGTCGGACGCGGAGAGGACCGCGCTGCGTGGGCTGCTGACGAAGTGGCAGGCCTGCCAGGCGCAGGCCAAGGACACACTCGACGTCGGCCGCACCGACGCGGCGATGGCAACCATGATGATCGGCCAGACCGACGACAGCTTCGAAGCCGTCGACGACGACCTGCGCAAGATGTCGCAAGCGCTCTCGGCCAATGCCACGGCGCTGCAAAGCCAGCTCACGTCAGACGCGCAACGCAACCAGCAGGTGGTGCTGTTGGTGACGGCACTGGGCCTGCTCATCAGCGTGGGCGTGGCGCTGGTGATCGGCCGCTCGATCGTGCGGCCCATTCGCTCCATCACGCTGGTGATGCAGCGCCTGTCGGCGGGTGAAACGCAGGTCGAGATGGCGCACGGCGCGCGCCGCGACGAGATCGGCACGATGGCGCAAGCGATCGACGTGTTCCGCAGGAACATCATCGACAAACACACCGTGGAGCAGACCCTGGCCGAGGCCATCGAGGCCATCACCGAAGGCTTCTCGCTCTACGACGCCCATGACAGGCTGGTGGTGTGCAACTCGCATTACCGCGAGATGTTCTCTTACGGCCCCGACACCGTGAAGCCAGGCACGAGCTTCGTCGACATCATTGGCGCGGCGGCGGGTCGCATCGTTGATGAGGACGGCAGCAACCCGCAGCTGTGGCTGGCCGAGCGGCTGGAGCGCCACCGCAACCCCGCCGGGCCGCATGTGCAGCACCGCTCGGATGGCCGCTGGGTGCGCGTGAGCGAACGCCTCACCGCCGCCGGCGGCGTGGTGGCCACCTACACCGACATCACCGAGCTGAAGGGCCGCGAGGCTGAGCTCGCCACGGCGCACGCCCAGGTCAGCTCGCTCAACGACAAGCTGCGCAGCGACAACCAGCGCATGGAAGGTGAGCTCGATGTCACACGGCGTCTGCAGATGATGCTGCTGCCCACACCCGACGAGCTGCGCCAGATCGAGGGCCTGGACATCGCCTGCCATATGCAGGCCGCCGACGAGATCGGTGGTGACTACTACGACGTGCTGCAGCACCACGGGCGGGTGAAGATCGGCATCGGCGACGTCACCGGCCATGGGTTGGAAAGCGGTGTTGTCATGCTGATGACGCAGGCCATCGTGCGTGCCCTGCTGACTAGCGGCGAGACCGATCCTGTGCGTTTCCTGGCGGTGCTCAACGCGGCGCTGTACGGCAACGTGCAGCGCATGGGCAGCGACAAGAACCTCAGCCTGTGCCTGCTGGACTACGCCGCGGGCGAGGTCAAGGTCAGCGGCCAGCATGAGCTGGTGATCGTGCTGCGGCACGACGGCACGGTGGAGATGCTTGACACCATCGACCTCGGCTTCCCTGTCGCCCTGGAGCCCGACATCAGCGCCTTTGTCGCGCAGGCCCACCTGCACCTGCAGCCTGGTGACGGCGTGGTGCTCTACACCGACGGTGTCACCGAAGCCGAGAACATGGCCAAAGAGCAATATGGCGTGGCGCGCCTGGCCGCCGTGCTGAAAACCCATTGGGCGGCCAGCGCCGACGCGATCAAGCAGGCGGTCATCGCCGACTTGAAGCACTACATCGGCGCGCAAACCGTCTACGACGACATCACGCTGGTGGTGGCCAAACAAACCTAAGACGCAGCGAGAAACACAACCATGGCACAGACATTCGGTGATTTCGTCGAGCTCCTGGCAGGCGACGGGGAATACCTGAAGATCGGCTTCCACCCGTCGTCGATACCGCTTCAGCAACGCTGGCGCAACAACGGCCTGTCGGCGGACTTCCTGGCCGACTACCTGAGTACGTTTTTTCCCGGCGAGGACGTCGCCTCAGCCGACCGTCAAACGCAGATGAAGGACGCCGTGGGCTACATCGCCAACGAGTTGCTGGAAAACTGCATGAAGTACAGCTACGCGTCCAACCAGCATCTGGTCAGCATCGAGATGTTCCTGGCACCCGAGGCCATCACGCTCTACACCAGCAACGGCATTGCGCCGGCCAGCATCGGCCCGTTCCAAGCCTTCATCCGGCGGCTGCTGTCCGAGGACATCGACGTGCTGTATACCGAACAGCTCGAGCGCAATGCCGAAGGCCACGACGACGGTGGCGCGTCCGGCATGGGCTACTTGACCATGCTCAGCGACTACGGCGTGAAGGTCGCCTGGCAATTCTCCGACCCCAGCCAAGACGGTGGCGAGGTGGCCGTGAAAACGATGGTGCGCATGCCGCTGTAGCCCGGCTTGGCGGCGCCTGGCCACCACGGCACACGGGCCAATCACGGCCGAATCCGAAGACTTTGGAAGACACACTAGCTATGGAAATTTCGCATCAGGACTATCAGGTCCAGTACGACGAGGCCGCCGCCTCGGTGCGCTGCAGCGGCTCGTTTCGATTGCATGGCGATGAGTACCAACCGGTGCTGGAACTGCTGCTTCAAGCGGCCGATGCCAAGCCCGCCCTGCTGACGCTGGACGTGCGCGAGCTGCAGTTCCTGAACAGCTCGGGCATCAACACGCTTTCGAAGTTTGTCTTGCAGGTTCGCAAGCACGCCGCCAGCGGCGTCACGGTACTGGGCAGCACGCGCTTCCCCTGGCAGGAAAAGTCCTTGAAGAACCTGCAACGTCTGCTGCCGACGCTGACGCTGGAAATCGTGTGAGCACAAGCACCCCTGCCGCCCCCGGACCCGAAGCGTCCCGGGAGGAACTGCTCGCGGCGGGGCAGGAACTGCGCCACAGGGTGCAGGAGCTCGAGCAGGAAAAGCGCGACCTGGAGCTCATGCTGGAGAACGCGTCGGCGCATGCCGACCACGTCTCCGAAGCGCTTGAGTCCGAGCGCAACGACCTGGCCACGATGCTGGAGATGACCACCGAGCACGCCGACACGGTGGAAGACGAACTGCACGAGCGCGCCACGGCCACGCTGGTGCGCAGCGCCAAAGAGCTGCGCATGATCCTGGAGGCCACACCCGCGGCCGTGATCATCGTGCGTGCCGCCGACGGCGTGCTCGTCTATGCCAACAGGATGATGGGTGCACTCTTCGAGGTCGAGGCACAAGAGCTTGTGGGCAAGCAGATTCATGACCTCTACTTCGAGCCCGCCGAGCGCGAGCCGCTGATGCGTGCGCTGCAAACCGAGCGCTCTGTCGATCACCAGGAGATCCGCTTCCGGCGGCCTGGCGGCGCCATGATCTGGGTCGACATCTCCTTGCGCTTGCTCGACTTCAATGACGAGCCCGCCATCCTCTCGGCCTTGCACGACATCACCGAGCGCAAGGCCGCCGAAGCGCAGCTGCAGCAGCAGGTTGAAGCGCTGCGCCTGGAGCTCGAAGAGACCAGCAAAGACAGCGAGCTCGCCAGAAGCACGGGCACGACACGGTTCGAAAACCTGGACGCGGCCGTGATGCAGCGCGGCGCCACCGAGTTCATCGCGGTGCATTCCTTTCGCGGCGGCAACGGCAAGTCGAGCATCGTGGCCAATGTCGCTGCGCTGCTGGCGCTGTCGGGGCAGCGTGTGGGCGTCATTGACGCCGACATCCAGTCACCGGGGCTGCACTTGCTGCTGGGCCAGGCTGGCAAGAAAACGGGGCTCACGCTCAACGACTATCTGCTTGGCAATTGCAAGCTCGAAGAGCTGGCGCTGGATCTCACCGACCAGCTCGGCCCACAAGTCGCCGGCCGGCTGTTCCTGGTGAGCGCCAGCCTCAACCCCGGCACGATGGCCCAGGTGCTGAGCCAGGGCTATGACGCGCAGCGCCTCACTCGCAGCTTCCATGAACTGGGCGAAACACTGCGCCTGGATACCTTGCTCATCGACACCCACCCCGGCCTGAACGAAGAAGCCTTGCTGACGATGCGCGCCGTGCACACCTTGGTCGTCGTGCTGCGGCCCGACACGCAGGACTTTGAAGGCACGGGCGTGACGGTTCAGGTCGCGCGCCAGCTTGAAGTGCCCCGCGTGCTGCTCGTGATCAACCAAGTGCCTGCGGGCAGCCAGTTCCAGCGGGTGCGCGCGCGTGCGCAGACCACCTTCGACACCGAAGTGCTCGCCGTCATTCCGCAATCTGCGGAGTTCACGGCCTACGACGAGGACCTGCCCTTCGTGCTGCGCCATCCGCAGCATCCCGTCGCGCTGGCGCTTCAACACGTGGCGCTGACGATGAAGGCAGGCGCAGGCCAGGCTCTGAGCTCGGCCGAATGAGCACACCCCGATGAGCACACCCCACTGAGCGCGGCCGCGATGAGCGAGATCCAGCGCCTGCGGCACCTGCTGCACGAGACCGTCACGGTCACCCTGCGCCCTTACTGGCGGCTGCACGCCTTGATCGCCGTGGGCGTGATCGTGGCGGTGCTGTTCGAGACCTGCGTGCCGCTGGCAATCAGGTTCCTGATCGATGACGCGCTGATCCCGCATGACCGCGGCAACTTCATCACCGCCATGTTGATGCTGGTGCTGCTGTTCGCGCTGGCCGCCGTGGCCCGCTTCGTGCTGACCGTCATCCGTGCGCACCTGGCCAGAGAGATCTACTGGGACCTGAGCACCGGCGTCTTTCGTTGGCTGCACAGGCTGCCCTTGAGCTACTTCGACCAGATCCCGCCGGCGCACTTTTCACCGCTCTTTGACACCGAGCTGCTAACGTTCACGCAGATGGCACGCGAGCTCTTCGAGCGGGGGCTGCAGGCGCTGCTGCAACTGGCCGTGATCATGATCACCTTGCTCGTCCTGAGCTGGCCCTTGGCACTGCTGACGCTGCTGCTGCTGCCGCTGATCGCCTACCCGCCGCAGCGAAAGTTTGGCGCCACCCTGGACGGCCTCGACCGCATTCGCAAGGTGGTCGAGCGTGTCAACGCCATCGTGCAGGACCAGGTCGCGACGCAGCCGCTGGTGCGTGCCTTCGGCCGTGGCGGCGAGGCGTCCAGACGCTTCGAACAGGACGTCGCCGCGCGCAAGGGCAAACCCAATACCTTGCGCAATCTGGCCGATGTGAAGCGCACCTTGAAGATCCCGCAGTACCAATTGCAAAGCTTCAAGCTGTCGATGGACAACATGCAGGCCAGCGTCACGCTGCTGGTCTTGGGCGCCGGTGCCGCCTTGTGCTTCGCCGGCCTGCTGAGCCTGGGCACGCTCTCGGCCTTCATCCTGCTGTTGCCCGTGATGATGCGCGCCATTGCCGGACTGGCCGCGCATGTCCAGGACCTGGGCCGCGCGTCGCTGAGCCTGCAACGCATCGAAGCCGTGGGCCATGCGTTGCTGCCGAATCACGAGAGGCAGGCCGTACAGCGTCTGAACGTGCCATCCGGCAGCATCCGCTTCGAGCAACTCGACTTCAGCTACGGCCAGAGCAAGACCGGCATTCGCGACATCAACCTCGAGCTGCCGATCGGGCAGTCCGTCGCCTTCGTCGGCCGCAGCGGCGCGGGAAAGAGCACCTTGTTCAAGCTGCTGCTGGGCTTCTACGCCCCCAGCGCCGGGCGGGTGAGCATCGACGGCCATGACATTCGTGATCTCGACCCGGCCGAGCTTGGTGCCCGCATCGGCACCGTGCTGCAAGCATCGCTGCTAATGAACTCGACGGTGCGCGACAACATCTGCTTCGCCAAGCCGGGCGCCAGCGACGAGGAAGTCACGTGCGCCGCGCAGCTGGCGGGCATTCACGACTTCGTGGTGGCCCTGCCCAAGGGATACGGCTCCCCCGTTGGCGAGGGCGGCAAGTTCTTCTCAGAAGGGCAGCGCCAGCGCATCGCCCTGGCCCGAGCCATCCTGCCTGGCGCGGGGATCCTGCTGCTCGACGAGGTGACCTCGTCGCTCGACCCAGAAACCGAGTTGGCCATCAACGCCACGATCGAGCAACTGGCGCGCCAACGCACCGTGATGCTGGTGACCCACCGGCTCGCATCGGCACGCTTTGTCGACCACATCGTCGTCATGGACCAGGGCCAGGTCAGGGAGCAAGGTCGACACGACGACCTGCTGGCGCGCGGTGGCCTGTACCAGCAACTCTGGCAAATGCAGGCCGGGTTTGTGGTCAGCGGCGATGGGCAGCATGCCGAGGTCAGCGCCGAGCGGCTGCGCGCCATCCCGCTGTTCAAGCAGGTGAATCTCGATACGCTGGAAACCCTGTCCGCGCGCTTCACATCGCGTGCCTACGCCCCGGGGCAGACTATCTATGCGCAAGGCGACGCGGGCGAGAAGTTCTACATCGTCGTACGTGGCACGGTGGCGATCTCGACGATGGACGCGGCAGGGCAGGCCATGCGTCTGGCCGACCTTCAAGATGGCGACTACTTCGGCGAAGTCGAGATGGTCAACAAGGGGCGCCGCACGACCACGGTAAAGGCGCAAACCCCGAGCCTGGTGCTCGCGCTGGACGCCGTGCACTTTCGCGCCATGGTCGAAGAACTCGGCGCGCTCAGCAAGGTCGTGACGCAGATGGCCTTGGGGCGCAGCCTGTCCACACTGTGCAGCGTGGGGCGCCGACGCCGCAGTCACCCGGTGTGGCAGTTGTTGCGTGCGCCGGCGGCAGACTAGCGCCAGTGCATCAAGAACTGCATCACCACCACGCCGGCGATGAAACCGATGACCGCGTAGACCATGCCTTGCAGCAGCCGGTTCGTTCGCCGCTGCTCCGCCAACAAGGCATGCAGCGCCGCCACGTCAGCGCCGCCTTGGCCGCGCCGCAGCGACTGGTGCAGCAAGCGCGGCAACTCCGGCAGCAACTGCGCATAACGCGGCGCCTCGCGCTTGAGCCGCTCCACCACGCCGCGCCAGCCGATTTGCTCGTCCATCCAGCGCTCAAGAAACGGCTTGGCCGTGCTCCACAAGTCCAGCTCGGGGTCGAGCTGGCGGCCCAGGCCTTCGATGTTGAGCAGGGTCTTCTGCAGCAGCACGAGTTGCGGCTGGATCTCGACGTTGAAGCGGCGCGAGGTCTGAAAGAGGCGCATCAAGACCTGGCCCAGCGAGATGTCTTTGAGCGGCCGGTCGAAGTGCGGCTCGCACACCGCGCGGATGGCGCCCTCTAACGCATCGACGCGTGTGTCGGCGGGCACCCAGCCCGATTCCACATGCAGCTCGGCCACACGCTTGTAGTCGCGGCGGAAGAAGGCGATGAAGTTGTGCGCGAGGTAGTCTTTGTCGAACTCGGTCAGCGTGCCGATGATGCCGAAGTCCAGCGCGATATAACGTCCAAACGTTGCGGGGTCCAGACTCACCTGGATGTTGCCCGGGTGCATGTCGGCGTGAAAGAAGCCGTCGCGAAAAACTTGTGTGAAGAAGATCGTCACGCCGTCGCGCGCCAGCTTCTTGATGTCCACACCGGCCGCGCGGATGCGCTCGAACTGGTTGATGGGCACGCCGTGCATGCGCTCCATCACCAGCACCGTGGGCGTGCACAGCGGCCAGACCATCTCGGGCACGAGCACGAGGTTCAGCCCCGCCATGTTGCGCCGCAGTTGCGCGGCGTTGGCGGCTTCGCGCACGAGGTCGAGCTCGTCGTGCAGGTAGCCGTCAAATTCGGCCACCACCTCGCGCGGCTTGAGGCGCTTGCCGTCGGCCGACAAACGTTCAACCCAGCGCGCCAGCGTGTGCAGCAGTTTCAAGTCGTCTTCGATGACGTCGAGCATGCCCGGGCGCAGCACCTTCACCGCCACCTCGCGGCCCGACTTCATGGTGGCGAAATGCACCTGTGCAATCGACGCGCTGGCCACAGGCTCGGCCTCGAAACTGGCGAAGACTTCGTCGGTGCTCTTGCCGTAGGCTTTTTCCACCAACGCCTTGGCCACCGCTGCGGGGAACGGCGGCACGCGGTCTTGCAGCTTGGCCAGCTCGTCGGCGATGTCCAGCGGCAGCAGGTCGCGCCGCGTCGAGAGCACCTGGCCGAACTTCACGAAGATGGGCCCGAGACGCTCTAGGCCACGGCGCAGGCGCACGCCACGCGGCGCGTCGAGCCGGCGGCCCATCGTCGACAAACGCACCAGCGCCCGCACCCAGCGTTGGCGAAAGCCCGACAGCGCCACCTCGTCCAGCCCGAAGCGCAGGACGGTGACGATGATGAAGATCAGCCGCGCGAACTGCCTCATGGCGGCGGCTTGCCGCCAGCGGCCCGGCTCACGGCCGCCAAGGCGCTGCGTGCCGCTGCGGCCAGGGTCTGCAGCGCCTGGTTCAGGCCCTGCGCCACCGTGGCCGGGAACACGCGCTCCAGGTCGGTGGCGACGTCCCAGCGCAGGTTTTGCATCAGCCAGGCGACGTCGGCGGCGAGGGCCGCGTCACCGTCGACCATGGCCTCGGGCGCAGCGCCTGACAGGGCTTGCGACACCAGTTTGTCGGGCCGGCTGCCATCCAGGCGCAACGTGAGGTCAGCCGCGTCGGCATGCATGCCGCGCCATTCCAAAAGCCCCGCCGGTGTGATGAGCCACGACATCGGCGGCGCCGGCGGCAACCAAGCCGGCACATCGCTCCAAAGCACGCGCAAAGACTTGCCGGCATGGGGCAACAAGCGCGCGGTGGCGACCGGCTCGCTGGCCAGCACATGGTTGGCAAGCAGGGTCACGCGCGACATCACCGACGGCGCGAACAAGCCTTGCAATGTGGTGGAGAGCTGAGTCAAAGCGTGAAGCATTTTGCGATTGTAGGCAGCGGCCTTTGTCACATGGCTTATCGCGGCTTGCCCCGTCTGGGCTTCGCACAGAATCCTGCGCTCGCCTGCCCATTGCCCCGTGACCGTGGGCGGCGTCGCGGCCCCTCAAGAAACTAACGTTCATGCCGACCATCCTGCTCACCGGCGCCACCGGCTACATCGCGTCGCACACCTGGCTTGCACTGCAGGCTGCGGGCTTCGCGGTCATCGGTGTCGATGACTTCTCCAACAGCTCGCCGCGGGTTCTTGATCGCCTAGCGCAGCTCAGCGGCCAAACGCCGCGATTCGAACGCGCTGACGTTTGCGACCAGCCCGCCATGCAGGCCCTATTCGCGCGTGAGGCCATCGACGGCGTGGTGCACTTCGCCGCGGCGAAAGCCGTGGGCGAGTCAGTCGTCAAGCCTTTTCACTACTACGCCAACAACATCGGCGGCCTTCTCAGCGTGTGCCAGGCGATGCAGGCGCATGGCTGCAAGCGCTTCATCTTCAGTTCCAGCGCCACCGTGTATGGCGACCCCAAGGCGCTGCCGATTCTTGAGAACGCCGAGCTCAGCGCCACCAACCCCTACGGCCAGACCAAACTCATCGGCGAGACCATCCTGCGCGACCTCGGCGTGGCCGACGCCGCATGGCAGACCGGCTGCCTGCGTTACTTCAACCCCGTGGGCGCGCATGAAAGCGGCCTCATCGGCGAAGACCCGCGCGGCGTGCCAAACAACCTGATGCCTTATGTGGCGCAAGTCGCCGTGGGCCGGCGTGCCGAGTTGGCTGTGTTCGGCAATGACTACCCCACCCCCGATGGCACCGGCGTACGTGACTACATCCACGTCAGCGACCTGGCCGGGGGCCACGTCGCCGCCCTGCGCCGGCTCTTTGACGCGCCGGGCTCGTTCACTGTCAACCTGGGCACCGGGCGCGGCCACAGCGTGCTGGAGGTGGTCGAGGCTTTTGCGAAGGCCAGTGGCCGTGAGATCCCCTACCGCGTGATGCCACGACGCCCGGGTGACGTAGCGGCCTGCTGGGCCGACGCGGGCCTGGCGCGCGAACTGCTCGGCTGGTCGGCCACCCTTGATCTGGCGCGTATGTGCGAGGACAGCTGGCGCTGGCAACAAAAAAACCCTGAAGGATTCATTGCATGAACATCACCGTTCAACCCGTGGTCATGGCCGGCGGCTCGGGCACGCGGCTGTGGCCGCTGTCGCGCGCCGCGTACCCCAAGCAGTTTCTGGTGCTCTCAGGCACCACCAGCCTGTTTCAGCAGGCCACGGCGCGCCTGCTGTCGCTGTCCGCGCCGGGTATCAGCGTCGTCGCGCCCACCATCGTGGGCAACGAGGAGCACCGCTTCCTGGTGCTTGACCAACTGCGTGCCCTGCAGGTCGAGCCCGCGGCCGTGCTGCTCGAACCCATGGGTCGCAATACGGCACCTGCACTGACACTGGCCGCCCTTCAAGCCATGGCAGGCGGCGCCGACCCAGTGCTCGTGGTGAACCCTGCCGACCAGACCGTGATCAACGATGAAGCCTTTGTCACCGCCGTGCGCCGCGCCGTGCACGTGGCCGCAGCGGGCGCCATCGCCATTCTTGGCGTGCGGCCCGACCGGCCCGAAACCGGCTACGGCTACATCCACAGCGTAGCCAGCGCTAACGGCGAACGTGTGGTGCAGGCCTTCGTCGAAAAACCCGACCTCGCCACCGCGCAGCAGTACCTCACCGCCGGCACGCACGCGTGGAACGCGGGCATGTTCGTGCTCAAGGCCTCGGTGTGGATGGCGGCCCTTGAGCGCTTTCGCCCCGACATCGCCGCCACCTGCCGCGCCGCGTTTGCCGCGAGCGCCATCGACGCCAGTTTCGTGCGCCCTGGCAAGGCCGAATTCGCGCTGGTGCCCGCCGAATCGGTGGACTACGCCGTGATGGAGAAGTGCCCAGGCAGCGGCATCGACATCCGCATGATCGAGCTCGATGCCGGTTGGAACGACCTCGGCGCCTGGGAAGCCGTGTGGCAGGTGGCGGCGAAAGATGCGCACGGCAACGCCAGCAGCGGCGACGCCATCGTCAGCGACTGCACCAACACCCTCGTGCATGCCACCAGCCGCCTAGTGAGCGTGGTGGGCTTGAGCAACGTGGTGGTGGTCGAGACCAGCGACGCCGTGCTGGTGACCGACCGCGCGCGCAGCCAGGAAGTGAAGAAGATCGTGACGCAGCTGGAGCGCCAGAAGCGCGGCGAACAAACCCTGCACCGCAAAGTGCACCGGCCCTGGGGCTGGTACGACAGCATCGACGCCGGCCCGGGCTTCCAGGTCAAACGCATCATGGTCAAGCCGGGTGCGAGCTTGAGCCTGCAAATGCATCACCACCGCGCCGAACATTGGATCGTCGTCACCGGCACCGCCGAGGTCACCAACGGCGAGCAGGTGATCCTGCTCAGCATCAACCAAAGCACCTACATCCCGCTGGGCCAAACGCACCGCCTGGCCAACCCTGGCAAGGTGCCGCTGGAGATCATCGAGGTGCAATCGGGCAGCTACCTCGGCGAAGACGATATCGTCCGCTTTCAAGACACCTACGGCAGAACATGACCATCCTCATCACCGGCGGCGCCGGCTTCATTGGCAGCAACTTTGTACTCGACTGGCTCGCGCAGAGCGACGAGCGCGTGGTCAATCTCGACGCGCTGACCTACGCCGGCAACCTGGAAAACCTGAAGTCGCTGCAAGGCGATACGCGCCACGTTTTCGTCAAAGGCGACATCCGCGACCGCGCCTTGCTCGACACCGTGCTGGCCCAGCACCAGCCGCGCGCCGTGCTGCACTTTGCGGCGGAGAGCCATGTCGACCGCAGCATCCTCGGGCCTGCAGCGTTCATCAAGACTAACGTCGAAGGTACGTTCACACTTCTTGAAGCCGTGCGCACCTACTGGATGGCGCTGGAGCCAGAGTCCAAGCGCGCTTTTCGCTTCGGCCATGTCAGCACCGATGAGGTCTACGGCAGCTTGGCGCACGACGCCCCCGCCTTTACCGAAAGCCACCCCTTCGAACCTAACAGCCCGTACTCGGCCACCAAGGCCGCGAGCGACCACCTCGTGCGTGCCTGGCATCACACCTACGGCCTGCCTGTCGTCACCACCAACTGCAGCAACAACTACGGGCCCTATCACTTCCCGGAAAAGCTCATCCCTCTGATGATCGTCAACGCCCTGGCGGGCAAGAAGTTGCCGATCTACGGCGACGGCATGCAGGTGCGTGACTGGCTTTACGTGCGCGACCATTGCAGCGCCATCCGCGCCGTGCTGGCCGGCGGACGCGTCGGCGAGACCTACAACGTGGGCGGGTGGAACGAGAAACCCAACCGCGAGATCGTGCACACCGTCTGCGCCTTGCTTGACGAGCTGCGGCCCGACCCTGCCGGCCCCTACACCCGGCTCATCAGCTACGTGACCGACCGCCCCGGCCACGACCGCCGCTACGCCATCGACGCACGCAAGATCGAGCGTGAACTCGGCTGGCGCCCGGCCGAAACGTTTGAGAGCGGCATCCGCAAAACGGTGGACTGGTACCTGCATCACAGCGACTGGGTGGCTTCGGTACAAAGTGGCCACTACCGACAGTGGGTCGACGCCAACTACACACAACGCCAGGCTTCTGAAAGCGCTGCATGAGGATCCTGCTGCTGGGCAAAAACGGCCAGGTCGGCTGGGAGTTGCAGCGCGCGCTGGCGCCGCTGGGTGAGCTCACCGCATTGGACTTCGACACGCCCGGCCCCTGGCGTGCCGACTTCACCCAGCCCGAGTCGCTAACGCCGATGTTGTTGGCACTCAAGCCGCAGCTCATCGTCAATGCCGCTGCGCACACGGCGGTGGACAAAGCCGAGGCCGAGCCGCACATCGCGCAGACCATCACCGCCACCGCCGTGGGGGTGCTGGCGCGCCATGCCGCCACCACCAAAGCGCTGCTGCTGCACTACAGCACCGACTATGTCTTCGACGGCAGCGGCGACACGCCGCGCGAAGAAGACGCCGCCACAGGCCCGCTGTCGGTCTACGGCCGCACCAAGCTCGAAGGCGAGCAACTGATCCGTGCCAGCGGCTGCGCCCACCTCATCCTGCGCACGAGCTGGGTCTACGCCGCGCGCGGCGGCAACTTCGCGCGCACCATGCTGAAGATCGCGGGCGAGCGCGACAGCTTGAACGTCATCGACGACCAAATTGGCGCGCCCACCGGCGCCGAGCTGCTGGCCGACATCAGCGCGCATGTGGCACTGCGCACGCTCAGCACGCCGGCTCTGGGCGGCAGCTACCACGCGGTGGCCGACGGCCACACCAGCTGGTATGGCTATGCGCAGCACGTCATCGAATGGGCACGCGCGCACGGCCACCCGGTGAAGGTGCCTGCCGCCGCCGTCAAACCCGTGCTCACCAGCGCCTTCCCCACCCCGGCCAAGCGCCCGCTGAATTCCAGGCTTTCCACGCGCAAGCTGCGTGAAACTTTCGGGCTGCATCCGGCGCCGTGGCAAGCCGGCGTCGAGCGCATGCTGGCCGAAGTGTTGTTGCGCTAACGTTCTAAGGGAACAGACACACCATGCATCGCAAAGGCATCATCCTCGCCGGTGGCTCCGGCACCCGGCTGCACCCCGCCACCCTGGCGGTGAGCAAACAACTGCTGCCGGTGTACGACAAGCCGATGGTCTATTACCCGCTCTCCACCTTGATGCTGGCGGGCATGCGCGAGGTGCTGATCATCAGCACACCGCAAGACACGCCGCGCTTTCAAGCGCTCTTGGGTGACGGCAGCCGCTGGGGCATGAACCTGTCGTACTGCGTGCAGCCCAGCCCCGACGGCCTGGCGCAAGCCTTCATCCTTGGGCGCGACTTCGTGGGCACGCACCCCAGCGCCCTGGTACTTGGCGACAACATCTTCTACGGCCACGACTTCCACCCGCTCCTGATGCGCGCTGATGAGCGCACGCAGGGTGCGACGGTATTCGCGTACCACGTGCACGACCCCGAGCGCTACGGTGTGGTCGAGTTCGACCAGCAGCGCCGCGCCTTGAGCATCGAAGAGAAGCCGCTCAAGCCCAAGAGCAACTACGCCGTCACGGGCCTCTACTTTTACGACCAGCAGGTGTGTGACATCGCCGCCGACATCGAGCCTTCGGCACGAGGTGAGCTGGAGATCACCGAGGTCAACGCGCGTTACCTGAAGCTCGGCCAGCTCAACGTCGAGATCATGGGCCGAGGCTACGCCTGGCTCGACACCGGCACGCATGAAAGCCTGCTCGAAGCGGGCCAGTTCATCGCCACCATCGAGCGTCGCCAGGGCCTGAAGGTGGCCTGCCCCGAGGAGATCGCGTACCGCTCAGGATGGATCGACGCCGCTGCACTGGAACAACTGGCCGCACCGATGCTGAAAAACGGCTACGGCCAGTACCTGATGCAGGTGCTGCGCGAGAAGGTTTACTGAGGAACGCGAGCCCATGCGCCTGGTGCAGACCGCCATCCCCGACGTGCTCATCGTTGAGCCCGCCGTTCACCGCGACGACCGCGGCTGGTTCAGCGAGAGCTGGAACGAGGCGCGTTTTGCACAGGCCTTGCAGGCCATCGGGCAGCCGGTGCCGCGCCGCTTCGTGCAGGACAACCACTCGTGCTCGCAGATGGGCGTGCTGCGTGGCCTGCACTACCAGCTGCCACCCCACGCGCAGGGCAAGCTCGTGCGCGTGGTGCGTGGTGCGGCCTTCGATGTCGCGGTCGACATCCGGCGCGGTTCACCCACCTTCGGCCGCTGGGCCGGCGCGCATCTGAGTGCCGACAACCAGCGCCAGCTGTGGATCCCCGAAGGCTTTGCGCACGGTTTTCTGGCGCTTGAAGACGACACGCACTTTCTCTACAAGACGACGGACGTCTATGCGCGCGATTGCGAGCGTTCGCTGTTTTGGTGTGACCCAGTGATTGATGTGCGTTGGCCCTTGCCGGCGGGTTTGACGGCGCCGTTGGTGGCGGCGAAAGACGCCGCTGCGCCGGAGCTGGCTAAGGCCGATCTGCCCGCATAACTCCCTCCCCCTGAGAGCCACCCAGGCCCCTGTCGGCGCCCGGCGTTCGCGGAGAAACGACCGTTACGCGCGGTCGATCGAAGTCCTTGGGCTCGTACCGTGCGGGCTGACGAGGGCGCTGGGTATGGGGTTGCGCTCATGCGTGGGCCAGAGGCCCACGCGCTCGCCAGGCACAAACAGTCCACTGGACTGTTTGTGTCCGGGCTCGCTCCCCCGAAGCCGGCCTGAACGGCCGCTTTCTCCTCCTTTACTTCGCTCCACCGCTCTGCCAACGCCCTCGCCAGCCCGCACGATGGCCGCGACTCGCACACACAAGAATCACCCCACACCCCAGAGCTGATCCGAGCGCAGTGGTGGG
>JANMMH010000757.1:0-1812 GCA_031373055.1 Rubrivivax sp.
CGTCACCAGGCCCATCAGCATGACCAGGCCGATCATCGAAAACACATTGAGCGTGCTGCGCCACAAGAGCAGCGCCAGCATCACGCCGATCAAGGCCAAGGGCAGGCTGGCCATGATGGCGATGGGCTGCAAGAAGCTGCCAAACTGGCTGGCCAGCACGATGTAGATGAAGATCACCGCCAGCGCCATCGCCGCAAGTAGGCCGCTGAAGGCCTCGGCTTGCTGCTGCATCTGGCCACCGACGTCGAAGCTGAAGCCCGGTGGCAACGTGGTCTCCTTGATGAGCTTTTGCACGTCTTCACCCACCTCGCCCGCACTGCGGTCTTTGACGCCCGCGAACACGGCTTCGCGGCGTTGCAGGTTTTGCCGGCGAATGATTTCGGGGTTGAACACGGGCTCGATGCTGGCCACGCTGGCCAGGCTGATGGGCGTGCCATCTTTGGCGAAGGCCACGGGCAAGTCACGCAGCTGGTCGATGCGCTCGCGCTGCGCTTCGTTCAGGCACAGCAGCACTTCGACCTGGTCGCCGTCGGGCGTGGTCCAGGTGGTCGCCGCTTCGCCGTTGACGTAGGCCCGCAGGCTCGACGCTAGTTGCGGCGCGGTGATGCCGAGCTCTCGCACGGCTGAAGGCTTGAGGCGCACGGCAAAGGCAGGCAGCCCGGGCTTGACCGAGGACTCGACGTCGACCGCGCCTTTGATCTTCTTCACCTTCTCGGCGAATTCGTTGGCCACACGCGCCAGGCCGTCGGGGTCGTTGCCGAGGATGGCGACGTAGATCGGCCGGTTGAAGCCGACCGACGCGTCGGTGCCAGGGATCTTGGCGATCTGCTCGCGCACGGCGTCTTCAACCTGTTTTTGACTGCGCTTACGTTCGCTCTTAGGTTTGAGCACCAGGTTCAACCAGGCCTGGTTGCGCTGGCCCGCGCCGCCGACCCAGGTGGAGATGGTGTCGATCTCGGGCATGGCCGCCACGATCTCTTCGACCTGGCGCACCTTGGCGTCGGTGCGCTCCAGGCTCGAGCCTACGGGCATGCGCAAGGCCAGCTGCGTATAGCCCTCGTCGGTTTGCGGCACGAACTCGCTGCCCACCAGCGGCGCCAGGCCAATGGCTGCAACGAAGCTGCCCACACCAATGGCCAGCACCACGCCGCGAGGTGTGAGCGTGGCGCGGCGCCAGTGGCGTTTGCTGGTCTTGTCGCGTGTCGTGTCGGCATGAAAGCCGCGGCCGAAGGTGGGCAGCCACAGCCGATAGCGGCGCGGTGAAAAGGCCCAGCGAATGACGCGCTCGTACAGGTCGTGCAGCCAGTCCATGCCACGGTCTGTCGCGCGGATGGCGTGGCCGATGCCCCACATGCGCTTGAGCTTGTCGGCCGGCGGGTCTTTCCAAATGCTCGACAGCATCGGGTCGAGCGTAAAACTCACAAACAAGCTGACCAGCACCGCCACCACCACCACGATGCCGAAGGGGTAGAAGAATTTGCCGATGATGCCGCCCATGAAGGCCACGGGCACAAACACCGCGCACAGCGCGAAGGTGGTGGCCATCACCGCCAGGCCGATCTCGTCGGTGCCTTCACGCGCGGCCGTGACATGGTCTTTGCCCATGCCGACATGGCGCACGATGTTCTCGCGCACCACGATGGCGTCGTCGATCAAGAGCCCGATGCACAAGCTCAGCGCCATCATGGTCATGAAGTTCAGCGTGAAGCCAAAGGCATAGACGGCGATGAAGCTGGAGATCACCGCGATGGGCAGCGTCAGGCCCGTGATGATGGTGCTGCGCCAGCTGTGCAGGAACAAGAAGACGATGGC
>JANMMH010000787.1:0-1515 GCA_031373055.1 Rubrivivax sp.
ATGTTCACCACACCATGGCCGTTATCGGTCTGCATGAAGTCGGCGATGTTGAGCATGGGCTCGCCGAAGAACTTGTCGCCGCCTTGCTCTTCGATCTGCAAGAGCCCACGTTGGATGGCGCCCACCGACGCCGCGCTGACGTTGCCGTATTCGGTGGTGAAGTTGCTGCCGTTGTCGCCCACGAACTGCAAAATGGCGCGCAGGTCCTTCATGTCCAGTAGCGCCAGGCCGTTGTCGTCGGCGATCTTGAAGACGAGGTTCAAGACGCCGGCCTGGGTTTCGTTCAAGGCCAGCATGCGCGACAAGAGCAGTGGCCCCATGTCGCTGACGGTGGCGCGCACGGGGTGGCCAGCTTCGCCGAAGACGTCCCACAGCGTGGCTGGGCACTTGGCGCTCTTGGGCTCGGGCAAGCCGCGCTCTTTCAAGATGCCGCTGAGCTTGGCGCTCATGCTGCCGG
Organism: Rubrivivax sp.; assembly: GCA_031373055.1. Classification (GTDB taxonomy): domain Bacteria; phylum Pseudomonadota; class Gammaproteobacteria; order Burkholderiales; family Burkholderiaceae_C; genus Rubrivivax. The sequence continues at coordinate 458 of JANMMH010000787.1, forward strand.
CTTGCGTGATGCCGGTGAGGTCACCCTTCACATCGGCCAGAAACACCGGCACGCCCAGGCGGCTGAAGTTCTCGGCCAGCGTTTGCAGCGTGATGGTCTTGCCGGTGCCGGTGGCGCCGGTGATGAGGCCGTGGCGGTTGGCCAGCGCGGGCAGCAGTTCGCAAAACACGTCGCCGTGTTGTGCCACAAGGATGGGGTCGGCCATGGGCAGGTGCTCCGTGAAGGGCGAAAAGTAGAATCGCAGTCTATCGAAGAACATTCGCCGGGCCGGCATCGGCCCCTGGCATACAGGAGCAAGGTATCTCATGGCCGGTCATTCCAAATGGGCCAACATCCAGCACCGCAAAGGCCGCCAGGACGAAAAGCGCGGCAAGGCCTGGACCCGCGTCATCCGCGAAATCATGGTGGCGGCGCGCCTGGGTGGCGGTGACGCCTCGGCCAATCCGCGCCTGCGCCTGGCCATCGAGAAGGCCAAGGCGGTGAACCTGCCGGTCGAGACGGTCAAGCGCAACATCGACAAAGCCACGGGCAACCTCGAAGGCGTGAGCTATGAAGAGATCCGCTACGAAGGCTACGGCATCGGCGGTGCTGCTGTCATCGTCGACTGCATGACCGACAACCGCGTGCGCACCGTGGCCGAAGTGCGCCATGCCTTCAGCAAGTACGGCGGCAACATGGGCACCGAAGGCTCGGTGGCCTTTCAGTTCAAGCATTGCGGACAGTTCGTCTTTGCGCCGGGCTTGAACGAAGACAAGGTCATGGAAGTGGCGCTTGAGGCCGGCGCCGAAGACGTCATCACGGGCGACGACGGGTCCATCGAAGTGCTGTGTGCGGCACTCGACTACGAGGCCGTGAAGCAAGCGCTGGAAGGCGCCGGCCTCAAGCCCGAAATCGCGGAGGTGACGATGCGCGCCGAGAACCCCATCGAGATCAGCGGCGAAGACGCCGCCCGCATGCAGAAGCTGCTGGACATGATCGAGGAACTGGACGACGTGCAAGATGTGTTTCACAACGCGCTGATCCAGGAATGAGCGCCACGTGAAGGTTCTCGTGGTGGG
>JANMMH010000798.1:0-7042 GCA_031373055.1 Rubrivivax sp.
TTGCCAGGCACTTGCACTCGGCGCGGCTGCTGCGCTCATGGTGCGCTCCAAGGTGTAGGCCACACCGCGTGCGGCGCAAATGCGCTCCAACTCGGCCAGCACATCGGCGGCGAGCGCGTCACGTGCGGCATTGGTGGTGGCGCGCAGGTCCAGGCTGAAGTCGCAGCGCCCGGGCACGACGTTGATCGAGCCGGCAGGCACGTTCAGCATGCCCACGGTGCCGACGACATCGGGCACGGCGCCGGCTCGCTTCTCGACGAAGAGCACGAGCTCGGCAACCGCCGCCGCAGCGTCGCGCCGGCTGCCCATCGGCGTGGTGCCGGCATGGCTGGCCATGCCCACGACTTCGCCGCGATATCGCACGCCGCCGTTGATCGAGGTCACCACGCCCAGCGGCACATCCGCAGCGTTGAGCACCGGGCCTTGTTCAATGTGCACTTCGACAAACCCGAGGTAGCGTGCCGGGTCGCGCTTGAGCTTATTGATGGCCGCCAGGTCGGCAGGCAGGCCCGCCGCCAGCATGGCCTGGCGCATGCTGATGCCGTCGGCGTCGTGCTGGTCCAACCACGCGGCGTCGAAGTCGCCCGTGAGTGCGCCCGAGCCGAGAAACGTGGCCTTGTAGCGCTGACCTTCTTCTTCGGCGAAGCCCACGACTTCGATACCAAAGGGCAGCCTGCGCCCGGCGCGGTGCAGCTCCCGCACGCAGACCATCGGCACGAGGATGCCCAAGCGCCCGTCGTACTTGCCGCCGTTGCGCACGGTGTCGAAGTGGCTGCCTGTCAGTAGCCGCTCTGCGTTAGCGTCTGTGCCATGGTAGATGCCCACGACGTTGCCCACCGCGTCGATGTGCACGTCGTCAAAGCCGCACTCATGCATCCAGCGGCTCAGCTGCGCGGCGCAAGCCCGGTGCGCCTCGGTGAGGTAGGTCACGGTGAGCTGGCCCACTTCCTTGAAGCCGGGGTCGCTGTGCACCGCCAACGCTTCGGCCCAGTCCCAAACCTGGCGGCCCAGGCGTGGCTCGTCGCCGAGCTTGTCGGCCAGCCGCAGCTCGGCAATGCGGTGGATGTTGCGCAAGCATTCGCCGAGTTCAAAGTCCGGGTGGCCGGCCAGGCGCCGCTCAAAGGCCGCGATGATCTGGCCACGGTCAAGCCCCGTACCGCGTGGCCCGCGCACGGCCAGCACGAAGGGGAAGCCGAACTTGGCGTTGTAGTCGGCGTTGAGTTGCTGGATGTGCGCGAACTCGGCAGCGCTGCAATCCGTCAGGCCGGCCTTGCCTTGCTCGTGCGTCGACTCGGCCGTGAGCGACTTGCTGACCATCGCTTTGCCGGCCAGCTCGGGGTGGGCGCGAATGAGGGCGAGCTGGCGATCAACGCCGCAGTCGCGAACGACTTGCACCATGGCGCGCTTGAGCGCCGCCAGCGTCGCAAAACCCGCGGGCGGACGCAGCAGCCAGGCGCTCTGCGCGATCCACGGCGAGTGCTCGTAGGTGCCGTCCAGCAGCGCGGTGAAGCTTGGCTGATCGGCGGCGTTGAGTTGCTCCAGTGTCAACATGATCAGCTCCAGACAAACGCGGTGTGGGCATCGAACGGATGCGTGGCGCGCCAATGCCGCGCGATGTCGATGCGCCGGCAAATCCAGACGTCGGCATGCGCCTGCACATGGTCGAGAAAGCGCCGCAGCGAGCCGATGCGCCCGGGCTTGCCGAGCAAGCGGCAATGCATGCCCACGCTCATCATCTTCGGGCGATCCATGCCGGCGGGGTCGCCCTCGCGGTACAGCGCATCAAAGGCGTCGCGCAGGTAGTTGAAGAAGTGTTCGCCGGTGTTGAAACCCTGCGCCTGCACGAAGCGCATGTCGTTGGTGTCCAGCGCATAGGGCACCACCAGGTGCGGCGCGTATTCGCCTTCGCGGAGCCTAACGTTCAACCAGAACGGCAAGTCGTCGCCGTAGTAGTCGCTGTCGTAGTCGTAGCAGCCCTGTTCGGCGACGAGGCGGCGCGTCTGCGGGCTGTCGCGCCCGGTGTACCAGCCCAGCGGCCACTGGCCGCCGGTGAGTTCGCGCAGGCGCGCGGTGGCCAGTGCCATGTCGGCGCGCTCGCTGGCTTCGGGGGTCTGCTGGTAGTGCGTCCAGCGCAGGCCGTGGTTGGCGATCTCGTGGCAGCGCTGCATGAAGGCGGCCACCATCTCGGGGTAGCGATCCAAGGCAGCGGCCACTGCAAAAACGGTCAGCGGCAGACCGCGTTCGTCGAACTCACGCAAGATGCGCCAGACGCCCGCGCGTGAGCCGTATTCGTACATCGACTCCATCGACATGTGGCGGTTGGGGAAGGCCGCCGCGCCGACGATCTCGGACAGAAAGACCTCGCTCGCGGCATCGCCATGCAGCGGATTGTTCTCGCCGCCCTCTTCATAGTTCAGCACGAACTGCAGCGCGATGCGGGCGTTTGCGGGCCAGCGTGCATGGGGCACATCGCGGCCATAGCCGCGCAGGTCACGGGGGTAGGGTGGCGTGGTGCTCATGGTCATGCTCATGGTGTTGCGGGCGACAGTGCGTGGCTGAGGCCGCGCATGCCCGGGTGCAGTTGCAGGTTGCGCTCGACATGTGTGAGGTGCGCCACCATCAAGCGCGAGGCCGCGCGCGCGTCGCGCCGCTCCAGCGCGTCGACGATGGCGACGTGCTCGTCCTGCGAGTGCTCGGCCGAAAACGACGACTGGTACATCAGCGCGATGAGCGAACACCGCGAAAGCAGGTCGGCCAGCAACTGCGCCAAGACTTCGTTGCCCAGCGCACGTGCCAGCACGACGTGGAAGTCCGCCAGCAGCCGCGTGCGCCCGGCCACATCATGGCGAGAGACAGCGGCAGCTTCCTCGCGCAGATGCCGGCGCAACTCGGCCAGCTGCGTCGGCGTGATGGCCACACAGAGCTCGCGCACCATGGCTGCTTCGATGAGCTTGCGCGCGTCAAAGACCTGGCGCGCTTCGTCGATGCTTGGCTGCGCCACGAAGGCGCCGCGCGCAGGCTCCAGCGTCACCAGGCGATCGCGGCTGAGCTGGTTCAGCGCCTGGCGCACGACGGTGCGCGAGACTTTGAAGATCTCACCGATCTGCGTCTCGGCAAGCTTGGTGCCAGGCATCAGGCGGCGCTCAACGATGGCCGTGGTCACCGACTCGACGATGCGCTGCGTGCTCGTGGCCGTGAGCTCCGCCGCCGGATTGCGCCGCGCCAGGCCGGGCACGGCGGGCGCCGGCCGTATCGCTTTGAGCTTGGCGCGCGAGCGTGCTTGGGCGAGGGAGGGGGCGGGCATGGTCGCTTGTGGTGGTTTCAATAGGCTTGACGTGTATTCCGAAGTGTATACACTTTGCGCCTCTCGACAAGAGGCGCTTGCGGCACGCGGCGCCGCGCAGCCAAGGCCACCATGGCACACCTCAGCACCCACGTTCTCGACACCGCGCATGGCTGCCCCGCAGCCGGCATGAAGATCACCCTGCAGCGCGAGCAAGGCGCTGTCTTCGACACCCTCAAGAGCCTCACGCTCAACGCCGACGGCCGCGCCGACGCGCCCCTGCTCGACGCGGCGGCGATGGCGGTGGGCCGCTATCGGCTGGTCTTCGACGTCGCGCCGTATTTCCGCGCGCGGGGTGTCGTCTTGCCCGAGCCGGCCTTCATCGACACCGTGCAGCTGGACTTCGGCATCGCCGACGCCGCCGGCGACTATCACGTGCCCCTGCTGGTGAGCCCGTTCAGCTACAGCACCTATCGCGGCTCGTAGGCACGGCACTTGCTGTGTTGCCACACCTTTCCTCTTGGAGCATCGAATGAGCTTGCAACGTCGCCTCAGCTTGAGCTTGGCTGTACTCCTCAGCAGCGCATTGGGCAGCCCAGCGGCACTTGCCGCGTGGCCTGAGAAACCCATCCGCATCGTCGTCACCTTCGCCGCCGGCGGTGCCAGTGACATCGTCGCGCGCACCATCGCCGAGCCCTTGGCCAAAGCGCTGGGTCAGCCGGTGGTCGTCGACAACAAGCCCGGTGCCGGCGGCACGCTGGGTGGCTTGGACGTGGTGCGTGCCGCGCCCGACGGCTACACGCTGATGTTGTCGAACTCCACGCCCACATCGATCGGCCCGTTCACGGTGCCCAAGCAGCCCTACGACCCGGTCAAGCAGTTCACCCATGTCGCCATGCTTGGCGTGGCGCCGGTGCTCTTCATGGCCAACCCCAAGAGCGGCCCGGTGTCGCTGAAAGACCTGCCCAAGGCGGCCGCCGCGCCGGGCTACAACTTCGGCAGCGGCGGGCCAGGCTCGATCGGCCACATCGTGGGCGAGATGACCAAGGCCGCGATGAAGATCGAGATGACGCATGTGCCCTACCGCGGTGGCGCGCCGATGACCACCGACCTCATCTCGGGGCAGATTCCCGTGGGCATCGACGTCATCACCGCCTTTGTGCCCATGGTCAAGGCCGGGCAGATTCGCGCGCTGGCGGTGACGACGCGCTCGCGTTCACCGCTCTTGCCGGACGTACCCACCGTCGTCGAGCTCGGCCTGCCCCAGCTGCTGGCCGAAAACTACTTCGGGGTCTCCGGCCCGGCCGGCCTGCCCAAGGACGTGGTCGACAGGCTCAGCAGCGCCTTGGCGGCCATCGTGGCCGACCCACTCATCGTCAAGCGCTTCGAAGAGCTGGGCGTGACGGCCGTGCGCATGAGCAGCGCCGACTTCAGCGCTTTCATCGCCAAGCAAGTCAGCGACTGGGCGCCGGCCATCAAGGCCGCCGACGTGAAGAACTAAGAGGCGGCGATGGACACGTATCTGCTCGACTGGGCCAACCTGCTCCTGCGTTGGGCTCACGTCGTGGTGGCCATCGCCTGGATCGGCTCGTCGTTCTATTTCGTCTTTCTCGACATGAGCCTGACGCCGCCCCAAGACCCGGCGCTGAAGGCCAAGGGTGTCGACGGCGAGCTCTGGGCCGTGCACGGCGGGGGTTTTTATCACCCGCAAAAGTACATGGTGGCACCCGCCTCGCTGCCCAGCAACCTGCACTGGTTCTACTGGGAAAGCTACAGCACCTGGCTCACCGGCTTTGCGCTCTTCACGGTGATGTACCTCTTCAACGCCGGCAGCTTTCTCATCGACAAGAGCGTGCATGACTGGTCGGCGGGCGTGGCCATCGCGGCGGCACTGGGTTTCCTCGCCGCGTTCTGGATCTTCTACGACCTCATCTGCCGCTTCTTTGGCGAGAAGGGCGGCGCCGTGGGTGGCGACGCCAAGGTCGGCTTGTGGGTGCTGGGCTTCATCGTCGCCGCATCGTGGCTGGCCTGCCAGCTCTTTGCCGGGCGCGCGGCCTTTCTCTTGGTGGGCGCGATGATCGCCACGGCGATGAGCGCCAACGTCTTCTTCTGGATCATCCCGGGCCAGCGCAAAGTCATTGCGCAAATGAAGGCTGGCGAGCCTGTGAGCGCCATCCACGGCCAGCGCGCCAAGCAGCGCAGCGTGCACAACACCTACTTCACGCTGCCGGTGCTGGTGGCCATGCTCAGCAACCACTACGGCTGGCTTTACCAGGGCCGGCACAACTGGGCTGTGCTGGTGCTTCTGATGTTAGCTGGCGCGCTCATCCGCCACAGTTTTGTGGCGCGCCACAAGGCGCTGCTGGCCGCCAAGCCGGTGCCCTGGGGCTACGCCCTGGGTGGCACGGCGCTGCTCGTGGCATTGGCGGTGTGGCTTGCGCCTGCGCCGCAGCCGGTGGTGGCCGTGCAGGGCAAGGTCAGCCTGGCGCAGGTGCAGGCCGTGGTCGAGCAGCGCTGCGTGCTGTGCCACTCGGCCCAGGTGCAGCAAAAGGGCGTGGCGCTGCACACGCCTGAGTTGATTGCCCAACACGCGCAGGCCATCTACCAACAGGTGGTGGTGCTCAAGCTCATGCCGATGAACAACGCCACGCAGTTGAGCGAGACCGAGCGCGCGCTCATCAAGCGCTGGTTTGAAGGTGGCGCGCCTGTGCGCTGAGACACTGCTTATCGCCAGGCCAGGCCAGGCCAGGCCAGGCCGCAGCCGCTGGGGCCTGGGGCGGTGCCGCGACTCCTGTCTACACTTCAGTACACCCTAGCCTGGCGGCGCGCATCGTGAGACTTTTGGAGCTGTGATGACCTTGCCATTGCCTGCGTCGCGCGCACGACACTAGCCCATGGCCCTGCCCAAGCGCAAGCATCCGATCCTGTGGGCCGTGGTCGTGGCCTTTGCCTTGGCGCAGGGCTGTGCTGCGTGGTTGTTGGTACGTGGCATCGAACGCGACGCGGTGGCTGCGGCCGCGCAGCGTGTCGCCCGCTTCGTCGACGGCGCCGCCGATGGGCTGAACCGGACCCTGCTGGGCATCGACCTCGCACTCATCGGCATGGCCGAGGTCGTGCGCCCGGCGTTTGCAGTGGGCGATGGATCGGGCCTGCGGTTCGACTCGCGCGAGGCCGCGCGTTTGCTGATGGCCCTGAACGAGCGCAACCCGGCCATCGTCGAGGTCGCGCTGATTGATGGCCAGAGCCGCATGGTCGCCGCCAGCTCGGGCGCGGCGGGTCACATGCTCCGCCGCCTGCCTGCGGGCTTTGTCGCCGACGTCATCGCTCAACCCTTGACCGATCTGCACTTGAGCGTGCCGCCCCCCAGCACCATCAGTAGCGACGGCGAGCTGTACGCCGCGCGTGCCGTGACCCTGCAAGACGGGCGCCGCGTCGTGGCCGTGGCCGAGGTTCGCTTGTGGACATTGGCCAGCGCGATGGCCACCGTCAACGAGGTGGCCGGCATGCATGCCACGCTGGAGCTTGACGATGGCCGCTTGCTTGCCAGTGTTCCCGCCAACGACCGCATCGTGGGCCGGCACCGCGCGTGGCCGGACGGCGTCGACCACGCCAGCCCAGACGTACGCAACGAAGCTGACCGTGTCACCGGCGCGCCCGCGCTCGTGGCCAGCAAACCCACACTGCAGCGCGGCCTGCTGGTCGCCGCAAGTGCGCCCTTGTCGATGGCGCTGGACATGTGGCAGGCTGAACGCAAGCGCG
>JANMMH010000826.1:0-3782 GCA_031373055.1 Rubrivivax sp.
CAGCTTGACGGCGACGACGTGACCGCTGCCCTGCAAATCGTCGCCGAAGGTCACGACTCAGCCACCCGCGAACGGCTCGGCGTGGCCATGCCGTTGCACCTGCATGGTCAGCGCGCGCTGGCCGCGAGGCTGGTGGCTAGCCAGCCGCATGCCGGGCTGGCGCGGCAGTGGTTCCGTTGCCCCGACGTGTTGGCACTTTTGCCCTTTGATCGGCCCAGCCCCGCGTGCAGCTATGGCCTGGTGTGGTCGCTCCCCGAGGCGCGCGCGCAAGAGCTGATGGCCATGAGCGAGGCGGCCTTCAACCTCGCTTTGATGGACGCCACCGGCGGCGCGGCGGGCGAGCTCAGCCTGGCCAGCGCGCGCGCCGATTGGCCACTGGCCAGCGGCCGTGCCGAGGCCGTGTGCGGCCCCGGCTGGGCGCTGCTGGGCGACGCCGCGCACCGCGTGCACCCGCTGGCCGGGCAGGGCCTGAACCTCGGCCTGGCCGACGTGGCCGTGCTGGCTGAGGTGATGCAAGCGCGTGAACCCTGGCGCGCCTTGGGCGACGAGCGGCTACTGCGCCGCTATGCACGGGCACGCGAGCTGCCCACGCGTGCCATGCTGCACGTCACCGACGGTTTGCTGGAGCTGTTTGCCAGCCCCACGCCCTGGTTGCGGGAACTGCGCAACCGTGGCTTGAATCTTGTCAATCGACTCGGGCCGCTCAAGCGCGCGCTGACGGCGCGCGCGCTTGATGGTTGACGTCATTGCCACAACCCCTATGGATGCGTGCTTTGCGGCCCGCGTTCCTACCCACCACCCTGAGTCGCCCATGCCAACCATGATCAAGTCCATCGCGCTCGTGTGCGCGGCCGTGTTGCTGATGTCGTGCAAAGGCGAAAGCGCTGTTGCCGCACCCGCCGCACCGGCCGCACCGGCCAAACCCGCCGTGGCGGCCGCTGCGGTCGACGCCACCATCCGCAAGGTGCTGGCCGAGCGCGTGCCCAAGCTGCCGGCCATTGACGAGATCACGGCCAGCCCGATCCCGGGCCTGTACGAGGTGCGCTTTGGCGGCACGGAGATCGTCTACGTCGACGCCACCGGCCAGTACCTGGTGCAAGGCGCGATGCTCGACACCAAGACCATGGCCAACCTGACCGAGCAGCGCATCGACAAGCTCACCGCCGTCGACTTCAAGTCGCTGCCCATGCAGGACGCCATGGTCATCAAACAAGGCGACGGCAGCCGCAAGTTGGCCGTCTTCGCTGACCCGAATTGCGGCTACTGCAAACGCTTCGAGCGCGAGATGTTGACGCTGAAGAACGTCACCATCTACACCTTCCTGATGCCCATCCTCGGCCCCGACTCCACCGTGAAGTCACGCGACATCTGGTGTGCCAAAGACGCTGCGGTGGCCTGGCGCGCGTGGATGGTCGAGAACATCACGCCGGCCAAGGCGGCCGAAACCTGCAAGGCCGAAGCGCTGGCACGCAACGTCGAGCTCGGGCGCAAGTACCGCGTCAACGGCACGCCCGCACTCTTCTTCGAAGACGGCACGCGCAAGCCCGGCGCGCTGCCGGTGCAGCTGGTGGACGAGCTGCTCACGGCGGCGAGCAAGAAGTCTTGACGTCTGCTTGATGTCCGCTTGATGTCCGCCACGCTGGCCCCTGCCGCACCCTTAAGCACGCCGGGCCGCAACTGGCGCCGTGGTGCCTGGCTTGTGCTCGGGGTGACGCTCTTGCACCTGTGGCTGGCCAACCATGCGCTGCTGGACCAGCTTGGCAGCGGCGCGGCCCCAAGCACTCCGCGTCGCATCGAGATTAGCTTCGTGCGTGAACTGGTGCAGCAAGCGCCACCTGCGCTGGTGGCGCCCGCGCCACCGCGGCGCGCTTCAGCGGGCATCGCCGCTGCGCCCGCAGCCTCGGCGCCGGCGCCTGTTCCTGAGGTGTTGGCGGTGCCCGAGGTGGCAGCCGCCGTGCCCCTGCCGCCGGCCATCACCGAGCCTGTACCCGCCGAGCCGGCGCCGGTGGCGGTGGCTGCTGCCGTCGAGGCGCCGGCAAGTGCGGCAGCCACCCCCGCCGTCGCCTTCGAGTGGCCACCCTCGACGCGTCTGACGTACGCCGTCACCGGCAACTACCGTGGCCCCGTCGAAGGCCAGGCGCAGGTGGAGTGGCTGCGCATGGGCGCGCGCTACCAGGTGCATCTCGACGTCAGCCTGGGGCCGTCGTTCGCGCCCTTGATGTCGCGCCGTATGTCCAGCGACGGTGAGCTTACGGCCAGCGGCCTGCGCCCACGCCGCTACGACGAGCAAACGCGTGTGGCCATGCGCTCACCACGCGTGGCCACCGTGCACTTTGACGACGACAAAGTGCGCCTGGCCGCAGGCAGCGAGGTGGCGCTGCCGGCCGGCGTGCAAGACACCGCCAGCCAGTTTGTGCAGATGACGTGGATGTTCACCACCAAGCCCGAATTGCTGGAGGTCGGCCGCACCGTCACCATGCCGCTGGCGCTGCCGCGCCGTGTCGACACCTGGCTGTATGACGTGGTGGCGCGCGAGACGCTGGCCACCCCGGTGGGGCCGGTGGCCACGCTGCACGTCAAACCACGGCGCGAGGTCGGCGGCGGTGACCTAACGGCCGAAATGTGGGTGGCCCCGACGCTGCAATACCTGCCCGTGCGCATCCTCATCCGCCAGGACCGCGAAACCTACATCGACATGCTGCTTGAGCGCTTGCCGCAGCAGGGCAGCGAAGGCGGCGCAGCGAGCGCGCCTACAAAGCGCTGAGCTTGCTGATGTATTCGGCGCCGGCTTGTTCGCCGCGCACGTTGACGATCATCTTGCGCGCGGCGATAAGCAGCGGCCGCACCGTCTCCAGGTCTTTCGCGCGTTCGATGCGCATGCTCAAGTCTTCGGCCGCCGGCCCGACCTGGTCATTGAGCAAACGCACGGCCATGCGGCGCAAGAGCACCATGTCGATTTGGCGCGCAGGCGCAGGCACGGGCGCGCCGGCCACCGGGGTGGCTGCGGCGGTCTGCGACACCGGCTCGATGAAGCCGCCGCTGAGCAAGATGGCCAGCGACTCTTCGGTCTGCACCAGGCGCGCCAGGTCTTCGTCGCTGCGCTGGCCGTCGACAAGGATCAGCGCATTGCGAGCGCGCGGCGCCAGCCGGTGCGCGCGCGTCTGGATCTCGTCGATGCCCTTGTCGGTCTTGCGGTAGATGGTCGCCATGGGTCGGCCCAATCGGGCTCAGTCAGGGCACAAGCTTAATGGCAAGTAGGGGCCGCCTATAGTGCGATTTCCCTTGTTTGGTGGCGCACGTGGCGCCGCCCCCGACCCTTGGAGCGACGATGTCTGAACCCACCATCCTGAGTGCCGTGCACGGCAGCGGCGAGCGCCGCACTGCGCTCATCACGCTGCACCGGCCCAAGCAGCTCAATGCCTTGAACGACGAACTGATGGACGCGCTGGGCGCGGCGCTCTTGGCCTTTGATGCCGACGACAGCATCGGCTGCATCGTGCTCACCGGCAGCGAGCGCACCTTCGCCGCCGGCGCCGACATCTCGGCCATTGCCGACATGACGTTTGCGCAGGCCTACAAGCGCAATGTCATCACGCGCAACTGGGAAACCATCCGTCAGGTGCGCAAGCCCGTCATCGCGGCGGTGGCCGGCTTTGCCTTGGGCGGCGGCTGCGAGTTGGCCATGATGTGCGACTTCATCATCGCTGCCGACAACGCGCGCTTTGGCCAGCCCGAGATCAAGATCGGCATCGTGCCCGGCGCCGGCGGCACGCAGCGTCTGC
>JANMMH010000009.1:0-6572 GCA_031373055.1 Rubrivivax sp.
GTGAGCGAGCAGGCCGTCAGCGACGGTCGAACTTCCAGAAGATGTTTTCTGTGCCGACACCCAGCATGTAATCCGGGCTCGTCCAACAAACGGATCAGATCGCGGCTACGCGCGATCTATCCTTAATCGTTAGGCATCAGACCGCTACGCGCTGGGCGAGTGCCTCTTGGGCTAGCGTGTTGATGCTCTTGCCTTCGGCCTGGGCGGCTATGGCCAGCCTCTCATGCAGCTCGGGAGGAATGCGAAGGTTGAACTTCCCGGAGTAATTGCGCCGAGGCTCGATGCCCTTTTCTTTGCAGACTTCAAGGAAAACAGCCAAGGACTTCTTGAACTCCGCCTTCAGCTCCTTCGGGGTCTTGCCATAGAAGTCGGCTCCACCAGCAAGGCCAAGAATCTCGCCCCTGAACATGTCGATCTCAGGGTCGTATTCGATCTTCGCGTTGTATCCGTCTACCGTCATCACGTTCATGGCTTCACTCCATGTTGCTCAAGCCACTTCTTCACTGACACCACGGCACCCTTGTCCGTGTGCGGTGAGGGATGCGGCCTGTGGAAGACGCGCACCTCGTTGAATAGCGCGATTGCGATGCGGCTGCCTTCGCGTTCGCTGACTTCGGCTCCAAGTCCGCTCAGGAGTGCTTCGATGCCCGTCCAGGCGATGTTCGCGCTGCTTGGGTGTGCGAAGACGGCTTCCAGTGTCTTCTGGTGCGCGCGCTTCATGCGTGCATGGTACCGGACTTCAGTACCGAACGCAAGGCAGATGCCTTCTGATGCCTAACGTTTGTGTTGACCGGCGCCATGCGGCAGCCCGCGCTTGGCCCGGGCGTCCACTGCGGCAGGCAACATGGCCTTTTTCACCCGCGCCGGTCTACATGCCCTTGAACAGCCCCGTATAGCTGCGGCTGACTTCGAGCTTCTGGTTGTGCCCACGCACGGCCACGATCTGGCGACCGCGGAAGTCGCGGCTGACGCCGGCGATGGCCTTCACATTGATCAGCGTGCTGCGGTGGATTTGCCAAAACTGCTGCGGGTCGAGCTCGTCGACCAGCTCCTTGATGGGCTTTCGGATCAGCGCTTCAACCTGCGCCGTCTGCACCCGCGTGTACTTTTCGTCGCTGATGAAAAACAGCACCTCTTCCACCGCAATCATCTGGATCGCCTGGCCCACGCTGGCCTGGATCCACTGCAAGTACTTCGGCGCGCCGCCAGGGTTCATGCGTGCGGACAAGGCATGCAACAGTTGCTGCAGCGGCGGTGAGCTGGGGCCGTCGGCGCCGTCACTGTCGCGCGCGGCCAGGCGCGCCTTCAGCCGTTCGACCGTGAGCGCCAGACGCTCGCGCTCGGCCGGCTTCAAGACGTAGTCGACGACGCCTTGCTCGAAGGCTTCCACCGCGTACTGGTCGTAGGCGGTGATGAAGACGATCTCGGGCAGCAGCTCGTCCTCGTCGCTCTGGCTCGCACCCGCGCTCAGGTTCTCGCGTGGTGCGAGTTGCGCGATCTGGCGCGCAGCGTCCACGCCGGTGAGGCCGGGCATGCGGATGTCGAGGAAGACGATGTCGGGGCGGTGCTGGTCGACCAGTGCCACGGCCTCCAAGCCATTACGCGCTTCGGCCACGATCTCCAGCTCGGGCCAGGCTTCAGCCAAGCGCGCGCGCAGTTGTTCGCGCATCAGGCGTTCGTCGTCGGCGAGCACCGCGCGGGGGGCGAGTGGGGTCGTGCTCATGGCGTCTCCGGCGGTGGATGCGGACATGCTAACTTCTCACCAGACGCCACAGCAACCACACCAGCCCCAGTACCAAGAGCAGTGGCGACATCACCACCGCCGCTACGCCGGCCACCGCCAGCAGCGCCACGGCCAGGCCGAAGAGCACCGCGCCGCCGGCCACCAGCAGCGCCATCGGCACGACCGTGCAGACGACGGCCAGCACGATGGTCAGCGCCAGCGCCACCGCCACGCCAATGGCCAGCGCGTGCGCCGCGCCCAGCTGGCCCAGCGCGATGTGTTCGCCGTCGACGCTCAAGTGCACTTGCTCGCCGAAGACCTGCCACAGCTGTGGCGCGGCCAGGCTCACCAGCACCGTCAGCACCAGCAAGAGCGTGATGAGCAGCGCGGCGAAGACGAGCGCGCCACGCAGCCACCAGCCCAGCCACGAACGCCGCCGCACAGGCGCGGCGGGGGAAGACACCGAATCCACCGTCGCCATGGCGTTCATGCAGCAGCTCCTTCAAGCGTTTTGTAAGGCACCGTGATCGTGACCACCGTGCCGCTGGGCTGGTTCTCGGTCACCGTGAGCGTGGCGCGCTGGCCATAGAGCAGCTGCAGGCGCTCGCGGATGTTGGCTAGGCCCACGCCCGTGCCGGCAGTGGCGGCGCGGCCGAACCCGAGGCCCGTGTCGGCCACGCTCACGGCCAGCTTGCCGTGGATGATCTCGGCCTTGACCGTGAGCGCGCCGCCATCGGCCTTGGGCTCCAGGCCGTGCTTGATGGCGTTTTCCACCAGCGTCTGGATCATCATGGTCGGGAACTGCGCCGAGTGCAGGCCTTCGGGCACGTCGATGACGGTGTGCAGCCGCTCTTCCATGCGCACCTTCAGGATTTCGAGATAGGGGCGGATGACGGCCAGCTCGCGGCCCAGATCGCGCGCACCGCCGTCGCTGGCTTCACGCATGGTGGGCATGCTGGCGCGCAAGAGCGCGATGAGGTTCTTTTGCATGATGCTGGCGCGCACCGGGTCGGTCTCGATCAGGTGGTCAATCGACGCCAGCGTATTGAAGAGAAAGTGCGGCTCCACCTGCGCTTGCATGGCGGCCATGCGCGCTTCCACGACCTGGCGTTTGAGCGACTCGGACTCCGCCGTCTCATGCGCTTGCGCGGCCTTCACCTCGGCCTGCATCTGGCCCTTGTAGGTGATCTTGATGATGGCCGAGCCCAGCACCCACAGCAGCGAGAGCTCGACCAGGAAGTCGCCCCAGTGAACGCGCCGCGTGCGCTGCGTGCTGCCGCGGCGTTCTCTGGAGGCCTCGCGCACGGCGGCTTCGGCTTCTTCCTTGATTTCGGCGGCGACGCGTGTGGCCTCAGCCTGGGCTTCGCGCGCAGCCTCCATGGCGTCGCGCTGGGCTTGCACGGCGTCTTGGATGGCGCCACGCGCGTCTTCAATAGCGCCACGGATGGCGGCGCGCACTTCCTCTTTGGTGGCGTCGGGCGGCAGCGTGATCGAGATGCCGCTGCTGCCAATGTCCACCGACGCGATGTCGCCTGCGGCAGATGCCGCGCTGGCGGCCTTGGCCGGCGCACGCGGCGTGATGCGGATGCCGCGGCTGTCGACGCTGATGTCCACACCGGTCGGCGAGCTGGCGCCGGGTTGGTTGCGCTCGATGCGCGCGCTGGGCTCGGCTGCCGGCGCCGCGTCTTTGGGCGGCTTGGCGGGCTTCGGCGGTTTGGGTGGCTTGGGCGGGCGCACGTCCTCGCCGCCGATGTGGTCGATCGTCTCCGTCACGCGCCAGCTAAAGGGCGGCAGCTGCTGCAAGACGTTGGCCAGGATGATGAGCAGCAGCGCCAGCACCGCAAACTTGCGCCAGGTGATGCTTACCAACCAGTTGGCATAGCGGTGGAACGCAGCCACCGTCGCGGTGGCGAAACGCTGCCAGCGTTGCTGCCAGGTGGGTGACGTGGGGGTGGCGGGGTTCATGGTGGGGTGTCGAAAACGTAGGCCAAGCTGGTCAATGGCCGCCATGGTCGCAGCTTCAGCGCCCGCGCCGCCAGCGTGAGTCGACACACCGCGCTTGCTGGCGGACCAGATGCCGCCACCACGGACAGGGCGAACCCGAGGGCTGGGAACTTTCCAGGCAGCTCGCGCCCATGCCTGTGTGCCCGCCCACCACGCCACCCGACCGCCACCATGAGCAGCTTCGCGCCGTGGCAAGTGCCCGCCCGTGATGCCGACCTGGCCACGCTGGTGGCGCGCATCGCACGTGGCGAGCGTGCGGCGCTGGAGCAGCTCTACCGCCGCGAGGCCGGCGCGGTGTACCGCTACGCGCTGGCCCTGAGCGGCAACGAAGCCTGGGCGGCCGACGCCACGCAAGACGCTTTCCTGGCCTTTGCCCAGCGCCCGGCGGCGTTTGATGCGCAGCGTGGCAGCTTGGGCGCCTACCTGGCCGGCGCGGCACGCCACACGCTGCTGGCGCTGTGGCGCCAGGCGCGTGGTGAGCTGGTGCTGCAAGACGCTGACACGCACGCCGATGCTGGCGTTGACGACGAGGCCCAGGCCGCCGATGGCCACGACGTTGCCTGCCCCGAACAACTGCTCGTGCGCGCGCAGTCCACGCGCGAACTCTGGCGCGCACTCGACGCCCTGCCCTTCATCTACCGCGAGCCGGTGGTGCTGGTGGACTTGCAGGAGCGCAGCTACCTTGACGCCGCGCGCATTGCCGGCGTCGAGCTCAACACCTTGCGTACGCGGCTGCACCGCGCGCGCTTGCGCCTTGCCCATCTGCTGGGCGCCGGAGTCAACGTATGAACACTCGCGACCCCCAACGCAGCGAGCTGCGGCCGCTGGCGCATTGGTTGCACGCGGCCGCAGCCGAGCTGCACGCCAAGGTGCCGCCGCCGCTGGCGTCAGCGCGCGAACGCAAACGCGAGTCAACAGGTGGCGGCGCGAGCAAGCCCGCCGCGGCGCGCCCCCCCGTGCGCTCGCCCCTACGCTGGCCCTGGCAGCGCGGCGCTTGGACGCTGGCGTCCCTGGCCTGCATCAGCGTGCTGGTGGCGGTCTTCACGGGCTCGCAGCCGGCACCACGCAGCCACGAATTCGTGGCCTTGGCCAGCGCCGAGCGCTGGTTGCGCCTGGATGCGCAACCCAATGCCGAGCAGGCTGCGGGCGCCACCGCGTGGCTGGTGCAAACGGAGATGCCGCAAGAGCGGCTCGCCGCCTTCGGCCTGCCCTTTGACCCCGGCCGCGCGGCCATGCCCGTGCGCGCCGAGCTCTTGATGCGTGCCAGCGGCGAAGTGCTGGCGCTGCGCATCCTTGACTGAACCGCCACGCTGAAAGGAAACACCTCATGCACCACCGTCAACATCATCACTTGGCCCTCGCCGCCATCGCGGCCACGGCCAGCATCGGCACCACCGCTTGCGCGCAAGCCACGCCCACACCCACGCCCAATGTGATCATCGAAAGGCGCATCGCCACGCCCGAGGCCCTGGCCAGCAACCAGCTCCTGAGCAGCATCAGCCTGGGCAGCGAGCGCACGGTCAAAGGCGCGCCCTACTGCGCCGACGCCGTGCGCGAGAGCGTGCAGTGGCTGCCCGACGCGGCCGGCGCGCCGGCCAACCGCATCGTGCAGCGCCAAGTCACCAAGCTGTGCCGCGACGGCGAAGGCCGCACGCGCCAGGAAGTCGAGCACGACGGCAAGAAGCTCGTGCACCTGAACGACCCCGTGTCGCGCGAGCGCTGGGTGCTCGACCCCGAGCGCAAGTCGGCCCGGCGCAGCATCGGCCTGGGCTCGGCCAGCGCTGAGCTCATGTCGCACGACTGGCGCGAGTACGCCACGCGTATGCGCGACTGGGCTCGTGGCCAGGCTGAGCGTGCGCGCACGCCAGGCGCGCCAGCCGCCCCCGTGCCACCCGAGCCGCCGATGCCGCCCATGCCCGCCCTGGTGGTGCCCTCCCCGGCCGAGCTGCACAACGCCATCCGCGAGGTGCAGGTGCGCGTGCTGCGTGGCCCCGACGCCGACATGCTGGCCACCCCGCCCGAGGTGAGCTTTCGCACCCAGCAGTTCGCCCCGCGCGGGCCCGGCGTGGTGAGCGCGCTCCCCAGCCAGGATATCGAAGGCCATCGCGCCAACGGCGAACGCACGACATGGACGGTGGAAGCCGGCAAGCTCGGCAACGAGAAACCCATCGTCAGCAGCCGCGAGGTCTGGACTTCGCCTGAGCTGATGCTCACCCTACGCAGTGTTGAGATCGACCCACGCCGCGGCGAGACGCACTACAAGCTGCAAAACCTCAAGCGCGGCGAGCCTGATGCTGCGCTGATGCGGGTGCCCGCTGACTACAGCAAGCCGCGCAGCGCTGGCGCGGGGGGCGAGAAGCCGGCGTCGTGATCAACGCAGGCTGCTGGCCAGAGCCAGTACCAGCGTGGCCAGCGTGGCGCAGCCGATCAAGCGCAAGAGCGCCCAATCGGCGCGGTCGGTCAGTGCCATCTGCTCAAGCGGGTCGATGTCCACGGGCGCGGTGACGAAGGCGCCGGTGGCGCCGCGCAGCACCAGCGTGTCGGCGAAGTCATGGCGCGGGGCGAAAAAGCGGTCGGTCATGGCGGTCTCCTTGGGGCGGCGTCAAGGCGTCTGGTTGACGCGATGACGGCAGTCTCGCAAGGCAGCGTTACGCGCGCGTTACAGCAACGATGTTGTCGCAGCCGCGATGGGGGTGGCCGGCTTCGCTTAGGGAATGCTTATGGCGCTGTTTGCATTGAGTAGTGATCGCGCTCAAGCGCCGACGGCCATGGCCAATAGCCGATCGGGTTTGAGGCCGCCCTTAGAGTTGGCGTCCAGCGCCCTGAACCAGCCGGTGTAGTTGGC
>JANMMH010000016.1:0-19236 GCA_031373055.1 Rubrivivax sp.
AGCGGCTGAGCAATGCCTGGCGGCGAAATTCCGACAGCGCGGGGCCGCCTTCGAAAGTGGTGACGTGCAAGGCGGCGGGAGTCATGCGGTCCTGAAGAGGCGGGCCCTGTAGCCGTGCAAGAGGCGCGCGGCGGCGGCGAAGCCCGGCATTTTATGGGCCGGTGGGATAATCCGCGCCTATGCCGATCACCATCAAAAGCGCCAGCGACATCGAAGGCATGCGCCTGGCCGGGCGCCTTGCGTCTGAAGTGCTGGACATGCTCACGCCGCATGTGCGCCCAGGGGTCACCACCTTGGAGATTGACCGCATCGCCCACGAGCACATGGTCAAGGTGCAAGGCGGCACGCCCGCCACGCTGGGCTACGCGCCACCGGGCTACCCGGCCTTTCCGGCGTCGCTGTGCACCTCCGTCAACGACGTGGTGTGCCACGGCATCCCCGACGAGCGCGCGCTGAAGAGCGGCGATGTCGTGAACATCGACGTGACCATCATCAAAGACGGCTGGCACGGCGACAACAGCCGCATGTTTGTAGTGGGTGAAGCGTCCATCGCCGCCAAGCGTTTGAGCAGCGTGACGTTTGAGGCCATGTGGCGCGGCATCGTCAAGGTCAAACCCGGCGCACGGCTGGGCGACATCGGCCACGCCATCCAGATGTTTGCCGAACACCAAGGCTTCTCGGTCGTGCGCGAGTTCTGCGGCCACGGTGTGGGCGCGCGTTTCCACGAAGAGCCACAGGTGTTGCACTACGGCCGCCCGGGCACGCTGGACGAGCTGGCGCCGGGGATGATCTTCACCATCGAGCCGATGATCAATGCCGGCCGGCGCGACATCAAAGAAGACCGCAAGGGCAACCGCCCGTACGACGGCTGGACCATCGTCACGCGCGACCGCTCTTTGTCGGCGCAGTGGGAGCACACGGTGCTCGTCACCACCACGGGCTATGAGGTGCTGACCGTGTCAGCCGGCAGCCCCGCTCCACCGGCGTTTGCGACCTTGGGTTACGGCAGTGCCACGAAGGTGGACGCCATGCTGGCACCGGCCGCTGCACAGACCGCAGACCAAGCCACGGCTGCGGCCGACTGAGTCATGCCGGCACTGCGGCCAAGCGTGCCGCTCGCACCGGCCAGCGTGGCCTTGCTGCGCGCGCGCTTTCGCGCTGGCAAGGCTGAGCTGCTGGCGCACTTCAAAGGATCGCGGCCGACCGCCGCCGCCGCCACACGCTTGATCAAAGCGCTGGCACGCCATGTCGACGGCGTGCTCACCACGCTGTGGCAAGAAAGCGGCGTGCACCCCGGCGCCGCGTTGGTGGCCGTGGGTGGCTACGGCCGTGGCGAGCTCTTCCCGTACTCCGACGTCGACGTGCTGCTGCTGATGCCCGACGGCGCCGACGAGCCCGCGCGCAGCGCAGCGGCCAGCTTCATCACCGCGTGCTGGGACATCGGCATCGAAATCGGCAGCGCCGTGCGCACGGTGGACGAGTGCGTGGCCGAAGCGCGGCGCGACGTCACCGTGCAAACCGCCTTGCTCGAATCGCGCCAAGTCTGCGGCGCGCGGCGCATCTTCACGGCCTTTCGCGATGGCACCGCCGCCGCGCTAGATGCGCGCGCTTTCCTGCGCGCCAAGACGCTGGAGATGCGTCAGCGTCACGTCAAATTTGAAGGCACGCCTTACGCGCTGGAGCCCAACTGCAAAGAGAGCCCCGGCGGCCTGCGCGACCTGCAGGTGGTGGTGTGGATCGCGCGTGCGGCAGGTCTCGGCCGCACTTGGGCCGAGCTCGCGGCGAAAGGCCTGATCACGCCGTTTGAAGTCAGCCAGCTGCACAGACACGAAGGCACGCTGCGCGTCATTCGCGCGCTCTTGCACATGGTGGCGGGCCGGCGCGAAGACCGCCTGGTGTTCGACCTGCAAACGGCCGTGGCCGACGCG
Source organism: Rubrivivax sp. (assembly GCA_031373055.1). GTDB lineage: Bacteria > Pseudomonadota > Gammaproteobacteria > Burkholderiales > Burkholderiaceae_C > Rubrivivax. Next base: position 1,929 of record JANMMH010000016.1, read on the forward strand.
CTGGGTTACCACGCCGCCAACGGCCAGCGTGCGTCAGAAGCCTTGATGCACCGCTACTACTGGGCGGCCAAGGCGGTGACGCAGCTCAACCAGATCTTGATGCTCAACATCGAAGAGCGCGTGAACGCCAGCGAAGAAGCGCCGATGCGGCCCATCAACGCGCGCTTCTTCGACCGCGCGGGCATGCTCGAAGTGGCCACCGACGAGCTCTACCTCGACAACCCACACGCCATTCTCGAAACCTTCCTCGTCTTCGAGCAAACCCCCGGCTTGCAAGGCCTGTCCTCACGCACCCTGCGTGCGCTGTACAACGCGCGCAACGTGATGGACGCCGGCTTTCGCCGCGACCCCATCAACCGCGAGCTGTTCATGGACATCCTGCGTCAGCCCCAAGGCATCACGCATGTGTTCAGGCTGATGAACCAAACCAGCGTGCTGGGGCGCTACCTGTGGGTCTTTCGCCGCATCGTCGGGCGCATGCAGCACGACCTCTTTCATGTCTACACGGTGGACCAGCACATCCTCATGGTGCTGCGCAACGTGCGCCGTTTTTTCATCCCCGAGCATGCGCACGAGTACCCCTTCTGTTCGCAGTTAGCCAGCACTTGGGACGCGCCCTGGTTGCTCATCGTCGCGGCGATTTTTCATGACGTCGCCAAAGGCCGCGGCGGCGACCACTCTGACTTGGGTGCGGTGGAGGCTCGGCGCTTTTGTCGTGCGCACGGTGTGGCCCGCGAAGACAGCGCGCTCATCGAATTCCTGGTGCAGCAGCACCTCACCATGAGCCGCATCGCGCAGAAGGAAGACCTGAGCGACGGCGAGGTCATCACCGCCTTCGCCGCGATGGTTGGCAATGAGCGCCGCCTCACCGCGCTGTACCTGCTGACGGTGGCCGACATCCGCGGCACCAGCCCCAAAGTCTGGAACGCCTGGAAGGGCAAACTGCTCGAAGACCTGTACCGGCTCACGCTGCGTGCACTGGGCGGCGCCAAACCCAACCTCGACGCCGAGATCGAAGCGCGAAAACAAGAAGCACGCGGCAAGTTGGCGCTGCACTCGGCTCTGCCTGGCACTGAGGTGCCCCTGTGGCAAACGCTGGAGATCAGCTACTTCGCGCGCCACGACGCCGCCGACATCGCCTGGCACGCGCGCGCGCTGTGGCGCCATGTGCAAAGCAGCGAGCCCATCGTCAGCGCGCGCGCGTCGTCGGTGGGCGAAGGCTTGCAGGTGCTGGTCTATTCGCCCGACCGGCCGGACCTCTTTGCACGCATCTGCGGCTACTTCGATGGCGCCGGCTTCAGCATTCAAGACGCCAAGGTGCACACCACGCGCGCGGGCTACGCGCTCGACACCTTCCAACTCATCAGCAGCCATGGCACCGACGCGGCGTATCGCGACCTCATCTCGCTGGTGGAAACGCAACTCACCGCCGCCCTGGCCAGTACCGGCCCACTGCCCGAGCCCAGCCGCGGCCGCTTGTCAAGGCGCGTGCGCTCATTTCCAGTGGTGCCGCGCGTGTCGCTCAACCCCGACGAGCGCGGCCAGCGCTGGCTGTTGACGGTCTCGGCCAGCGACCGCACCGGCCTGCTCTATGCCGTGGCACGCGTGCTGGCGCGCAACCAAGTGAACCTGCAACTGGCCAAGATCTCCACCCTGGGCGAACGCGTGGAAGACACCTTCCTCGTCGACGGCGCGGTACTGCAGCAGTCCAAGGCGCAGCTGCGCATTGAGAGTGAAGTGCTGGACGCTTTGGCGCCTGCGGCGTGATGGCCTTGCAGCGCATCAGCGCCAGCGCGGCGGCGGCAGATCTATCAGCCTTCACCACGATCATCGACGCGCGCAGCCCAGCCGAGTTCGCACTGGACCACCTGCCCGGTGCGGTGAACTGGCCGACACTCAACGACGAAGAGCGTCACCTCGTGGGCAGCGAATACAAACAGGTCGCCGCCTTCGAAGCCCGCAAGCGTGGCGCGATGATGGCGTCGCGCAATATTGCCGCACATCTTGAACGTTATGTACTCGACCAGCCACGTGACTGGAAGCCGCTCGTTTACTGCTGGCGTGGTGGCCAACGTTCGGGCGCGCTGGCGCTGGTGCTAGAGCAAATCGGCTTTCAGGTGGCGCTGCTGGACGGCGGCTACCGGGCGTTTCGCCGCGAGGTTTTGAGCGACCTGGAAAAGCCCCCGGCGCTGGACCTGCACGTCATTGCCGGGCGCACCGGTTCGGGCAAGAGCCGCTTGCTGCAAGCCCTGCGCGAGGCCGGCGCGCAGGTGCTGGACCTGGAGCAACTCGCCGAGCATCGCGGCTCGGTGCTGGGCCTCACACCTGGCACGGCCCAGCCCAGCCAGAAGATGTTCGAGAGCCGGCTGTGGGCGGCGCTGCAAGCCCTGGATACTGCGCGGCCGGTGTTCATCGAGAGCGAAAGCCGCAAGGTCGGCAACCTGCGCGTGCCCGAGGCGCTGATCACCCGCATGCGTGCGTCCGACTGCATTCGCCTGGAGATGCCCACGTCGGCACGTGTGGGTCTGCTGCTGCAGGACTATCACTTCTTCACCAGCGACGTCGACTCGCTGTGCGCAAGGCTCGACGCGCTGCGCACGCTGCGCGGGCACGCCTGCATCGACGCCTGGCAAGCCTTGGCGCGCCGCGGTGACTTCGAGCCCATGGTGCGTGAGCTGCTTGAGGTGCACTACGACCCGATCTATTTGACGTCGATGGCGCGCAACTTCACGCGTTATGGCCAGGCCGTCGAGCTCACGCTCAGCGACGGCGGCGCGCCATCGTTGGCCGAGGCCGCCGCCGTACTGCTGGCTCGCGGGGTCCCACGTAGCAGCGCTTCAGACTCCGCCGGCGCCGGCTGAAACAGCGCCGCGAAAAACTGCGAGTCGGCGCGAGTTACGCCTAGCGCTTCAAACACAGGTGGCTGCGGCAAGCAGCACACGAACCCATCAGTCTTTCGATTTCGGCCAAGTTCTGAGCCCGCATAATGAAGTCGCACTCCCGCATTCAAGGTAGCCGCCGTGCAAAGCCCGGGCTTGTTGTCGCCAAGTTTTCAAGCATTGCTCTGCGCGCTGGCCTCGAGCTTGGCCCTTGGCGCTGGGGCGCAGCCTGTCCAAGGCGGCGGTGAAACCTGGCCCTACACGGTCAAGCGCGGCGACACACTGATCGGCATCGCGCAAGAGCTGCTGCGCAGCGGCGGCGCATGGCGCGAGCTGCAACGTTTGAACAAGGTGGCCCATCCGCGGCGCTTGATGCCCGGACGCGTGCTGCACATTCCGCTGAGCTGGCTGCGCGAGCAGCCGCTGCAGGCCGAAGTCCTGCATGCCCATGGCAGCGTGACGCTCGAGCGCGGCGGCGCAGCACCACGGCCGCTGGTCGGCGGCCAGCAACTCGACGCCGGCGACATCGTGAGCACAGGCGCGCAGTCGTCGGCCAGCCTGCGCTTTGCCGATGGCAGCCGGGTGATGATTCGCCCAAAAAGCCGCCTACGCCTGGACCGCAGCGTGCGCCTGGGCCGCAGCGTTGCGGTGCAAACGCAGCTGTACTTGGACGCCGGCAGCGCCGACAGTCAGGTGCCTGCAGCCGCCTCGTCGCTAGCCCCGGGCGCGCGACCGCAGCCGCTGCAGATTCGAAACGCCGTGGTCAACCTGGGCGTGCGCGGCACCGAGTTCCGTGCGCAGCTGCAAGGTGACACCCTGCGGCTGGAAGTGCTGGCGGGCAAGGTCATGGCCGCACCGGCCACGGCGGCCAACGCTGCGGTGGATGTCGACGCCGGCCAGGGCACGCTGGGCACGGCACGCGGTGTCGCGGCGCCGCGCCCGCTGCTGGCCGCCCCCCAGCTCGGTGAGCTGCCTGTGCTCTTGCAGCGGCTGCCGCTAAGCTTTGCGTGGCCGGCGCAAGCGGGCGCCAGTCAATATCGCGCGCAGCTCTTTGCGGCTGACCAGCAGCTCGTGCTCGACGGTCTGTTCGCCAGCGCCAGCGCGCGCTGGGCTGACGACATTCCCGACGGCGACTACGAGCTGCGTGTGCGTGCGGCCGACGCAGACGGCATCGAAGGCCGCGACGCCCAGGCGCCCTTCAAACTCAAAGCCAGGCCTGAACCGCCAATAAGTACGGCGCCCAACCCCGGCGCGAAGACCGCCGACGAAACGCTGCGCTTTTCATGGACGCGCAACCCCAGTGCTGCGCGCTACCGACTGCAGCTGTCCGAGCGCGCCGACTTCACCGCGCCCTTGGTCGACCGCGACGACCTCACCACCCCACAGGCCCAGCTGACGCTGCCCGTGGGCACGCTGCATTGGCGCCTGGCCAGCATTCGCGCCGACGGCGACATGGGCCCCTGGGGTGACGCCGCCACCGTCACGCGCGTGGCCGTGCCACCCGCGCCCGCGCCCGAGCCGCCGCAAGCCGGCGCCGGCGGCATCACGCTGCGCTGGGCCAGCCGCGGCCAGTCCAGCTATCGCATTCAAATCGCTCGCGATGCTGCATTCGCCCAAATGCTGCACGACGAGCGCACCGGTGACACGCAGTGGCTGTTGCGGAGCCCTGCTCCAGGCAGCTACTACGTGCGCACCCAGGCTATCGACGCAGACGGCTTTGCCGGCCCCTTCGGCCAGCCGCAGCTCGTTGATGTGCCGACTACAGGGAGCTCGTGGTGGTGGTTGCTGATTCCCGTGCTGTTGTTGCTGATCTGAAGCGCGCGCCCGACGCGCTGCTGTGGGCGGTGCCGCTGCTGGCCTTGTTGGCCGGCGTGCTGCTGCTGGCCACGCCGCTAGGCCTGCGTTTGTCGCAGCCCTTGGTGGACATGCAGCATCGTTGGCTCGCGCCGCAGCGCAGCGCCGAGGGCGTGGTGGTGTTCGACATCGACGACCCCTCGTTGGCCGAACTCAAACCGCTGCTCGGTCCGTGGCCCTTCAAGCGCGACGCCTATGCGCTGGTGATCGAGCAGTTGCGCGAGGCGGGCGCCACGGCCGTCGCCATTGACCTGCTGCTGGCCGACGCGCACGAGGGTGACGCGGCGCTGGCGCGTGCCATCGCGCGGCCCGGCGCTCCCGTGGTGCTGGGTGCCGCCGGCCTGCGCCACGTGATGGATAGCGCCGGCTTGCCAGCATCACCGAAGCCATCGCCAGCGCGTGTGATGCCCGCCGCCCAAGCCTGGCCGGCGATCGCGTTGCCCGCCACGAGCCTGTGGCCCAAACCCGAGCAGTCACCCGCGCTGGGCATCATCACCACACCGCTGGACGACGACGGCCGGCTGCGCCGCCTGCCGCTTTGGCACAGCGCACGCGAGCAGCGCTGGCCGGTGCTGCCGCTGGCGGTGTGGCAGGCGCTGCACGGCAGCGCGCAGCCCGACTTGCCCATCGACGCCGACGGCATGGTCAGCGTGGCCTTTCCGGCCTACGCGGCCATGCCCAGGACGCTGCCCTTTTCCGTGCTCGCGCGCTCGGCGCTGGGTGCTGGCGACACCATGGAGTTGGCCCGTGCCGTCAAAGGCCAGGTCGTCTTCATCGGCAGCAGCGCCTTGCTTGCCGACAGCGTCATGACGGTGTCAGGCCAGACGAGTGGTACGGCCGTACTGGCGCAGAGTTACGCCGCAATGCGTGATGGCCAGCTCTTGCGGCCCAGCGCAGCGTGGGCCCAGGCACTGCTGATGGCCGTGGCCATTGTCCCGGCCTTGGCCACATGGCGCCGGGGTCGCAGCTCGGTGCGCCGCGACGGCCTCTTCGCGCTGCTGGGCCTGGTGCTGGTGCTGAGCATCGGCACGGCGTTGCTGCTCGCGCTGCGCATGCCCACACCGTGGGCGGCGCCACTGGCCATGTTGATCGCCGGCTTCGTGGGCGCGCTGTGGCACCGCCAACGTTGGCTGGCCCGCACGCAGGCACAGCTGGAGCAAGATCGCGCCATCGCCATGGCGGCAAGCCAGGCCAAGAGCGAGTTCTTGGCCAATGTCAGCCACGAGATGCGCACGCCCATGAACGCCATGCTGGGCGTGGCCGAGTTGCTGGCGGAGAGTGAACTCACGCCCGCACAGCGGCGCCAGGTGCAGATGTTTCGGGAGTCCGGGCAAGCCCTCTTGGCCTTGATCGGTGACCTGCTCGACATGGCCAAGATCGAGGCCGGCCACATGCAGCTCGACCAGGCTGCCTTCTCCTTGCCGCAGTGTCTGCGGCGCCTTCAAAGCTTGCTCGAGCCGCGTGCGCAGGCCAAGGGTTTGGCCTTGGCATTCGACGTCGCCATCGACGTGCCCCACGCTGTGCTGGGCGACCACCAGCGGCTCGAACAGGTACTCATCAACCTGCTTGGCAACGCTATCAAATTCACCTCGCAGGGCGGCGTGCGACTGCAGGTGTCGCGCGTTGGCGCTCCCGCGACGGACATGCTTTCATTTGAAGTCAGCGATACCGGCATCGGCATCGCACCAAGCCAGCTGCAGTCGATCTTCGAGCCCTTTGTGCAGGCCGACGGCAACATCACACGTTACTTTGGCGGCACGGGCCTGGGCCTGTCCATCACGCGCAGCGTCACTCACTTGATGGGCGGCCAGGTGCAGGTGCAAAGCACCGTGGGGCAGGGCAGCCGCTTCAGCGTGGTGCTGCCGCTGCCCGCAGCTGCCCTGCCACCACCACCGCCGCCCGCCGCAGGGCTGGCCATGCCGCTGGCGTCAGCACTGCGCGTCTTGCTGGCCGAGGACAACGAGGTCAACAGCTACGTCTTTTGCGCCATGCTCGAACGCGAGGGCGTGCACATCGACGTCGCTGCCAACGGCATCGCCGCCCTGGCCATGTTGCAGCAACAGCGCTACGACATCGCCTTTCTTGACCTGCAAATGCCGGGCATGGACGGGCTGACCCTGGCCAAGGAACTGCGCCGCCTTGAGCACACGACGGGGCGCCCGCGCCTGCCCTTGGTGGCACTCACGGCCAATGCATTTGCCAGTGACGCGCTGCGCAGCCGCGAGGCGGGCTTTGATGTGCACATGAGCAAACCCGCGAGCAAAGCCGACTTGCTGCAGGCATTGGCCACCTGGGTGCCGGCGCGCAGCGTCGCCCCCGACGCGGCGGAGGTGCGCGCGACCGCCCCGCCACCGCCCGTCGACCGAGACGCCGCCTTGGCCCGTCTGGGTGGTGATGAAGCCACCTACCAGCGTGTGCTGGCGCACGCCGCCGTGTTCATGCTGCACTGGCACGATGACTTCAGCACGGCCGAACGCGAAGGCCAGCACGAGCGCATGCGGCGCCTGGCACACGACCTCAAGAGCGTGGCCGCTTCCGTGGGCGCCTTTGCGCTCAGCGTCAAGGGCGCCGCCTTGGAGCAGTCGCTGCAACACACGAATGCCGATTCACCAGGCTCGCACCACGCCGAGCTGGCAGCCGTGTTGGTGGTTCTCGCGCCCGTCGTGGCGGGCTTGACGCGCTGACGTCAGCGCGCTAGCCCCGCGCGAGCCCCCCCGCTAGCCCATGTGCAACCCACCGTTGCAAGAGAAGTCCGCGCCCGTGGTGAAGCCCGAGTCCTCACCCGCCAGCCAGGCCACGATGGCGCCAATCTCACCTGGTGTGCCCAGGCGCTTGACCGGAATGGTGGCGACGATTTTTTCCAGCACCTCGGGCTTGATGGCGCGGACCATGTCGGTGCCGATGTAGCCCGGGCTCACGGTGTTCACCGTCACGCCCTTGGCCGCCATTTCCTGCGCCAGCGCCATCGTGAAGCCGTGCATGCCGGCTTTGGCCGCTGAGTAGTTCGTCTGCCCCGCCTGGCCCTTTTCGCCGTTCACCGAACTGATCTGGATGATGCGGCCCCAGCCCTTTTCCACCATGCCCGGCACCACTTGTTTGGTGACGTTGAACATGCTGTTGAGGTTGGTGTCAATCACCGCCTTCCAGTCTTCGGGCGTCATCTTCAGGAACATGCGGTCGCGCGTGATGCCAGCGTTGTTGACCAGCACGTCGATCACGCCATGCTCGGCCACCGCCTTGGTGAAAGCGTCGACCGTCGACTGCCAGTCGGCGACGTTGCCCACCGAGGCGTAGAAGGTGTAGCCCTCGGCCGTTTGCTCGGCCAGCCACTTGACGTGGTCGCGGCTGGGGCCGCAGCCGGCGATGACCTTGAAGCCTTCTTTGTGCAGGCGCTGGCAGATGGCGGTACCGATGCCACCCATGCCACCGGTGACGTAAGCAACTTTTTGACTCATGACGGTCCCCTTGGTTGATGTGAGTTGAGGTGCCTTGATTCTTAACGTTCCACGGTCAGCGCAACACCCATGCCACCACCTATACACAGGCTGGCAATACCCTTCTTCGCGTCGCGTTTGATCATCTCGTGCAGCAGCGTCACGAGGATGCGGCAGCCGCTCGCGCCGATGGGGTGGCCGATGGCAATGGCGCCGCCGTTGACGTTCACGCGGCTCAAGTCCCAGCCCATTTCCTGGTGCACGGCGCAGGCTTGCGCGGCAAAGGCTTCGTTGATTTCCAGCAGGTCCAGATCAGCCGCTTTCCAGCCCGCGCGTTCCAGCGCACGCTTGGCCGCAGGCACCGGGCCCATGCCCATGATCGCTGGGTCCAGGCCGGCGCTGGCGTAGCTGGCAATGCGCGCCAGCGGCGTCAAGCCAAGTGCTGCGGCCTTGGCCGCACTCATGACCACCACACCGGCGGCGCCATCGTTCAAGCCCGAGGCGTTGCCCGCCGTCACGCTGCCGCCCTTGTCGAACGCCGGGCGCAGGCCGGCCAGGGCTTCGGCGCTGGTCTTCTTGTTGATGAATTCGTCGGCCGCAAAAACGATGGGGTCGCCCTTCTTCTGCGCGATGCTCACCGGCACGATCTCGTCTTTGAAGCGCCCGCCTTCTTGCGCAGCGGCCGCCTTCTGTTGCGAACCCAGCGCCAGCGCGTCCTGCGCTTCGCGGCTGACGCTGTACTTCTTGGCCACGTTCTCGGCGGTGACACCCATGTGGTATTGGTTGTAGACGTCCCACAAGCCGTCCACGATCATGGTGTCGACCATCTTCCAGTCACCCATGCGTTGGCCGTCGCGCGAGCCGTTCAAGACGTGGGGCGACAGGCTCATGTTCTCTTGGCCACCGGCGATGATGATCTCGGAGTCGCCGTCGCGGATGGCCTGCGCCGCCAGCATCACGGCCTTCAGCCCCGAGCCGCACACCTTGTTGATGGTCATCGCCGGCACGCTGGGCGTAAGCCCGCTTTCATGAGCGCCTGGCGCGCCGCGTTCTGGCCCACACCGGCAGTGAGCACCTGGCCGAGGATGACCTCGCCGATCTGCTCGCTGCTCAAGCCACTGCGCTCCAGCAGGGCTTTAAGCACCACGGCGCCAAGCTCGCTGGCGGGCGTCTTGGCCAGGGTGCCGCCGAATTTGCCCACGGCAGTGCGTGCGGCGGCGACGATGACGATGTCGGTTTTGCTGGACATGAGAGTCTCCTCAGAATGAAAGTTAGAGCGTTGATCAGGCTTTGGCTTTGACGTAGCGGCCGGGTGCGGCCTCGATGGCCTTGAAGTCGCGGCTGCCGGGTGCCTTGGGCGCGGCGATTTGTTTGCCGCCATGCGGTGCCAGCCAGCGCGTCCACTCGGGCCACCAGCTGCCGGGGTGTTCCGTAGCACCTTCGAACCAGTCCTCGGCCGAGGCTGGCAGTTTGTCGTTGGTCCAGTGGCTACGCTTGCCTTTGGCCGGTGGGTTGATGACGCCGGCGATATGGCCCGAGGCACCCAGTACAAAGCGGACCTTGCCTTTGAGCAGCGGCGTGCTGGCGTAGGCCGCCTGCCAAGGCACGATGTGATCTTCACGCGAGCCGTAGATGAAGACGGGTGCGCTGATCTTGCCGAGGTCGATCTTCTCGCCGCAGACCGTCAACGCACCCGGCTTCTTCAGCTCGTTTTGCAGGTAGAGGTGGCGCAGGTACCAGCAGTACATCGGCCCAGGCAAGTTGGTCGAGTCCCCGTTCCAGTAGAGCAAGTCAAACGGCGGCGGCGCTTCGCCCTTGAGGTAGTTGCCCACCACGTAGTTCCACACCAGGTCGTTGGGACGCAAGAAGCTGAAGGTGGTGGCCAGCTCCTGGCCTTTGAGCATGCCCGCACCCTTGGGCGCGTCGGGCCCGATGGTCATCTCGCGCTGTTTCACCGAGCTTTCGTCGATGAAGATGTCGAGGATGCCCGTGCTCTTAAAGTCCAGCAGCGTGGTCAAAAGCGTCACCGAATGCGCCACCTGCTCACCACGCGCCGCCAGTACCGCCAGCGCGGTGCTGAGAATGGTGCCGCCGACACAAAAGCCCAAGGTATTGATGGTCTTGGCGCCGCTGATCGCCATCACCGTGCGCAGCGCGCGGACGGCGCCGTTTTCGATGTAGTCGTCCCAGGTGGTGTTGCGCAGGCTCTCGTCGGGGTTGCGCCAGCTCACCACAAACGTGCGGTGGCCTTGCTCCACCGTGTAGCGAATCACCGAGTTCTCGGGCTGCAGGTCGAGGATGTAGTACTTGTTGATGCACGGCGGCACGAAGAGCATCGGCCGCTCGTGCACTTTGGCCGTGAGCGGCGTGTACTCGATGAGCTGAAAGAGCTCGTTCTCGAAAACCACCGTGCCGGCCGTGGTGGCGACGTTGCGACCGACCTCGAACACGCTCTCGTCGGTCTGCGAGACATGGCCTTTTTGAAGGTCTTGCCACAAGAGCTGCATGCCGGTGGTGAGGCTCTGGCCTTGGCTGTCCACGGCCTTCTTCAAGGCTTCGGGGTTGAAGGCGAGGAAGTTGCTGGGTGCGGCGGCGTCCATCCACTGCTGCACGGCGAAGCGGATGCGGCCCTTGGTTTTCTCGTCGGCCTGCACGGCGTCGGCCATTTGCATCATGGTGCGCGCGTTGAGCAGGTAGACCTGCGCGGCATAGGCCGCCGCCGGGTTGGCGCACCATTCGCTGGCGGCGAAGCGGCGGTCAGGGATGGTGGGTTTGGCAGCGTCGGGTGCCATGCCGTGCAAGCTCTGGTTCCAGAGCTCGGTGGCGCCCTGCAGGTAGCTCTGCTGCAATTGCATAAGCGCCTGTGGCGGCAGGCTCACGCTGCTGATGGTCTGCCACATCTGGCCCATGGCGGCACCAAAGGCTAGGGTGGGATCGGCGGCGCCGGTGGGCTTGTCGGACGCTTGGGTCTTGCTCTTCAATCGCTGCTCCTGACGGGACGGTTAGGGTGAGGTTGTACGCTCTTCGCCTTACCGGGTGATGACGCAAGACAGACGCAACACAAACGCGCCATCATCGCGCGAACCCGCACTTATTGAACTGAGGCCCAACCCCATGCATCTTGTCGCCTTCGCCTGGATGTACGTCGTGCTGATGATGGCCGTGGCCGAGGCTGCGTCGTCCACCGGCACGCTGCTGGGCGCCTTCTTCACGCTGCTGCTCTATGGCGTGTTGCCGCTGGGCATCGTGCTCTACATCATGGCCACACCGGCGCGCAAACGTGCGCGCCGAAGCAAGGAGACCTCAAGCGCGGCGCCAGACGGCGGCGCACATGCGCCCGGTGAGCCGGTCGCGCCGGTGCGAAAAGAACCGTGAGTCGTCTTGCACGGTACACAGCCCGCTCGCGCTGACCTGCGTCACCCCCACGCTGCGCAGCCGGTCGCGCGCCAGCTGCGGCAGCTTGGCCAGCCAGGCACGTGAGCCGTCGGCGCGCGGCCGGGGTTGGAAGCGTGAGGTCTCGGGGTCGTCGACGTCGGCCGCAAACGCCGCCAACACGTCGGCGCCGACTTCAAAGTGCTTTGGCCCGATGCAGGGCCCCAGCCAGGCCACGATGTCGCTGGCGGCGCAACCCGCTCCTTCGCACAAGGCCGCGACGGTGTTCTCCAGGATGCCGCCCGCCAGCCCGCGCCAGCCGGCATGGGCGGCGGCCACAGCGCGGCCGTCGGTGGTGCTGAACAGCACGGGCATGCAGTCGGCCGCCGTGACCACGCAGGCCAGGCCACGCTCGCTGGTCCACGCCGCGTCGGCCATGGGGGACAGCGCCGCGTCGTCGCTATGGCGCCAGCGGTGCACGGCAGTGCTGTGCGTCAGGTGCAGCCAGCGCGGTGTCGCACCGCTGCCAGCAAACACGTGAGCGCGGTTGGCGGCTACCGCCGCCACATCGTCACCCACCGAATAGCTCAAGTTCAGACTGTGCCAAGGTGCCGTGCTAACGCCACCGATGCGCGTGCTCATGAGCGCGCCAACGCTCACCGGCGCGGCCCACTGCGGCGTTAGCAGCGAACCCACGCCGTCTTCACACCGCGTCAGGGCAGCGCTCGGGCCGGCTGGCCTCAAAGGCGTCGAGCTTCATGCAAGCGTCAAAGACACGCATCACCTGCGGCACATGGTCGAGCTTGCAGTTCAGGCGGTGGGCGTTGAAGATTTGCGGCACCAGCACGCAGTCGGCCAGGGTAGGCGTGTCGCCATGGCAATAACGCGCAGGCTGCGCGGTGAGCTGGCGCTCCACGGTTTCTAGCCCGACCTCAACCCAGTGGCGGTACCAGGTGTCTTTGGCCTCGTCGCTCAGGCCCAGGTCTTTGACCAGGTAGCGCAGCACACGCAGGTTGTTCAACGGGTGGATCTCGCAGGCGATGTCCAGCGCCAGCGTGCGCACGCGCGCACGGCCCAGCGCGTCGCGTGGCATCAGCGGCGGCTCGGGGTAGACCTCGTCCAGGTACTCGATGGTGGCCAGCGATTGCGTCAGCACCACGTCGCCGTCCACCAGCGTGGGCACCAGGCGCGAAGCCGACACCGCCTCGTAGGCGGGGGTCAGGTGCTCGTTGCGTTGCAGTTGCACCGACTTGTATTCATAAGTCAGGCCTTTGAGCGCTAACGCAATACGCACGCGGTATGACGCCGACGAGCGGCTGAAGTTATAGAGCTCCATGTGCAGACCCGCCGGCGTTCAGCGCACCGCCACGCGCAGCAGCGGCAGGCCGGCAACAAAGCCTTCCATCACGTCACCACGCACCACGGCGGCGACGCCTGCGGGCGTGCCGCTGAAGATCAAATCGCCGGCTTGCAGCGCCCAGGCGGTACTGAGGTGCTCAATGGTTTCGTTGACATTCCAGATCAACTCGGTGAGGTCGCCCTTTTGGCGCATGGCGCCGTTCACCTTCAGCGTGATGGCGCCTTGGGTGAGCTCGCCGCACTTGCTCTTGGGCACGATGGGGCCGATGGGTGCCGATTGGTCAAAGCCTTTGCCGATGTCCCAGGGCCGGCCGAGTTTTTTCATCTCACCTTGCAGGTCGCGCCGCGTCATGTCCAGGCCCACGGCATAGCCCCAGATGTGGCTGGCGGCATCAATCGCCTTGATGTTGCGGCCACCCGTACCGATGGCCACCACGAGCTCGATTTCGTGGTGGAAGTTGGCCGTCAAGCTGGGGTAGTCGATGGCGCCGGTTTCACCCTCAGGCACGTAGACCACAGCGTCGGCCGGCTTCATGAAAAAGAACGGCGGCTCGCGGCCGGTGAAGCCCATCTCTTGCGCGTGCTCGACATAGTTGCGGCCGACGCAGTAGATGCGACGCACGGGGAATTCACCACCGCCTTGCACGGGCACGGCAGGGGCGGGCAAAGCGGCGATGACGTAGCTCATTCAGGGGCTCCAACACAGGCGTTTCATGGGGCCGCCATGATGCCACGCGAGCATCAATCGGCTGCCCATACACTGGGCCGATGCTGACCCCGCGCCGTATCCGCCATTGCCGACTTTGTGGCGCGCCGTGCGGCTACCGCGTGCCCGCCGACGACAACCGCGAACGCGCCACCTGCACCCAGTGCGGCGAGATCCACTACGAGAACCCCCTCAACGTGGTGGGCACCGTGCCGGTGTGGGACGACGCCGTGCTGCTGTGCCGTCGCAACATCGAGCCGCGCCATGGTTTTTGGACGCTGCCGGCGGGTTTTCTTGAGCTCGGCGAAAGCACGCAAGCCGGTGCGCTGCGCGAGACCGATGAAGAGGCCGGCGCGAAGATCGAGCTGCTGGATCTGTTCACACTCTTGAATGTGGTGGCCGTGGGTCAGGTGCACTTTTTCTACCGCGCGCGCATGCTCGACACGACGCTTGCGCCAGGCCCCGAGACCATCGAGGCACAGCTCTTTCGTGAGGCCGACATCCCCTGGGACCGCATCGCCTTTCGCACCGTGCGGCAAACGCTTGAGCACTACTTTGCCGACCGCAAGCGCGGCCGCTTCGAGCTTCACACGGGCGATATCAGCTAACGCTCTATCGCAGCGGGTTCCAACGGCATGGCCATGCCGTCGATGCCCACAGCCCACAGGGCGGCTTGATCGTCGGTCGAGTCGACGTTTTCGGCCAAGGCCAACGCACCCAGGCCATGCACCATGTGCACCAGGCCACGCGCGAAGTCACGCACGGCGTGGTCACTCGTGGCACCTTGCAGCAGGTGTGCGCGCAGCGTGACGTGGGACATCACGGACCCGCTGGCCAGCACCTCGCCGCGCAGTGCCTGGCCGGCGTGCTCAAAGCCCAGCCGCACGCCATGCTCACGCAACATGGTGAAGAGCGCGGGCAGCGACGCAGCCGCGCTGCCGAGGGCACGCCCGTCGATCTCAATGCAGAGCTGGGCAGCCGCCGCAGGCTCGTGCTGCAGCAAGGCAGCGAGCTCTTGAGCGAAGCCGTTGGCACCCAGGGACGCCGCCGCCACACGTAGGCAGCGCGGCTGGCCGTCGGCGGCGCTGGCGGCGATCGTCAGTGCCGCGGCGCACAGGTCCAAATTGAGCACCTGGCGGCTGCGCGAGGCCATACCCAACCATCGCCGCGCCGGCTCAAACGCGCCGCCCTCAACGAGCTGAAGCTGCACCGCGCAGCGCTGATGAATGAGCTTGCCGTGCACGTCGCGCACGGCCGTCTGCGCCAGCCGCACACGCTTGTCTTGCAAGGCGCGCGCGATGGCCACACGCCAGGCGCGCTCGCCCACGGGCCCCGCGTGCAACGCCTTGGCCTCAGGCATGGTGTGCACCACCAGCGAGAACGCGCCAGCGGCTTCGGCCTCGACCAGTGCTGCATCGGCCTCCGCCAGCGCCTCGGTAGCGCCACAACCGGGGCGCGCGTCCACACCACCGATGACCCACTCCACGACAGGCGCACTCGCGCTGGGCAAGCCCAGCGCCGCGGCGGCGGCGGTGTGCAGCGCCATCAGCACCGACTCACCCGTTTCCTGCGTGATGCCCGCCACCGGCAGCGCCAACGCGAAATCGGCGCCGTTGAGGCGGCCCGTGATGGCGTCAGGCACACGCTCTGGGTAGATGGCCAAGACCTCGCCCAACGACGCCAGCAAGCGGTCCACCTTGTCGTGACCCATGCGCTGGTTGAGTTCAGCCAGACCGACCAAGCGCAGCAACAGCAATCCGCGCGCATGAACTTGGGACTCATCCAGTGCGGCATGCAGGCGGCCCATGAAGTCGCGCCGATTGGGCAGGTTGGTGACAGCGTCGCGGTGCGCGCGCCGTTGCAACTCGGCGAGTTGCGCCGCCGAGGCTTCGAACAAGGTCGACAAGCGCTCCGTCATCGCTTGCACACTGCGCGCAAGTGGCAGCAGCTCGGGCGCGCGCGGTGCGCTCACCTGCGTGAAGCTACCTTGCGCGGCCAGGCGCGCTTGCTCCACGGTGCGTTGCAGGTCTGCGCTCCAGCGTCGCCACAACCAGGCGCCACAGGCGAGCGCGGCGGCACCGAGCAGCGCCCAGGCCACCGCCATCGTCACCAAGATCCGGCGCTGCATATCCGGCGCCACGGCCTCGCGCAGCACCCAATGCGTCAGCGTCAGGATGCCGACCAAGGCCAGCAGCCACACCGCCACGAACAGCAGCGCCATCTGCCGGGGCAAGCTCATTGCACGCTCAACGCAAACTCAGCGTCGTGGTGGCGGCAAGTCGGTGCACGTGCCGTGCGCCGCCTCGGCCGCCAAGCCGATGCTTTCGCCCAAGGTCGGGTGCGGGTGGATGGTCTTGCCGATGTCGACTTCGTCAGCACCCATCTCAATGGCCAGTGCCACCTCGCCGATCATGTCGCCGGCGTGTGTGCCCACGATGCCGCCGCCCAGTATCTTGTGCGTTAGCGCGTCGAACAGGAGCTTCGTAAAACCCTCGTCGCGGCCGTTTGCAATGGCGCGGCCCGAGGCGTTCCACGGGAACAGGCCCTTCTTCACCGCGATACCTTGCGCCTTGGCCTCGTCTTCGGTGAGGCCGACCCAGGCCACCTCGGGGTCGGTGTAAGCCACGCTGGGGATCACGCGCGCGTCGAACTGCGCTTTGCTGTCGCCGGCAGCCACTTCAGCCGCGACATGCGCCTCGTGCACGGCTTTGTGCGCGAGCATGGGCTGGCCGACGATGTCGCCGATGGCGAAGATGTGCGGCACGTTCGTGCGCATCTGTTTGTCCACCGCGATGAAGCCGCGTTCGCTGACCAACACGCCGGCCTTGTCGGCGGCGATCTTCTTGCCATTGGGGCTGCGGCCCACAGCCTGCAACACCAGGTCGTAGAGCTGCGGCTCTTTGGGTGCGCCCTCGCCTTCAAAGCGCACGACGATGCCGTCTTGGGTCGCCTCCGCGCCCACGGTTTTGGTCTTGAGCATGATGTGGTCGAAACGCGGCGCGTTCATCTTCTGCCACACCTTCACCAGGTCGCGGTCGGCGCCCTGCATCAGGCTGTCGAGCATCTCGACGACGTCGAGCCGCGCGCCCAGCGTGGAGTACACCGTGCCCATCTCCAGGCCAATGATGCCGCCACCGATCACGAGCATGCGCTTGGGGCTTTGGCGCAGTTCTAACGCGCCGGTGGAGGTGACGATGCGCGGGTCGTCCTTCGGCAAGAAGGGCAGCTTCATGGCCTCGGAGCCGGCGGCGATGATGGCCTGCTTGAAGCGGATGGTTTGAGCTTTGCCGTCGGTCATGGTCACGCGCAGGTGGAAGGGGTCGATGAATTCGCCGACACCTTGAATGACCGTCACCTTGCGCATCTTGGCCATCGCCGCCAGGCCGCCGGTGAGCTTGCCCACCACCTTGTTCTTGTGGCCGAGCAGCTTCTTCAAATCGATCGCGGGTTTGCCAAAGCTGATGCCCAGGTCGGCAAAGTGCGCCGCTTCGTCCATCACGGCCGCCACGTGCAGGAGCGCTTTGCTGGGGATGCAGCCAACGTTGAGGCAGACGCCGCCGAGGGTTGAATAACGTTCTATCAGCACGGTCTTCATGCCGAGGTCGGCGGCGCGGAAGGCGGCGGAATAGCCGCCGGGGCCGGCGCCGAGGACCATCAGGTCGCACTCGACATCGACCGCGCCCTGTATGCCCCCCTCCCGCAAT
>JANMMH010000020.1:0-7534 GCA_031373055.1 Rubrivivax sp.
GCCACCACCAATGCCGCACGTGACGCGCTCGCCGCCGATGTGCTGGCCGAGTTGGAGCGCATTTGCGCCGCACGCGGTGTGGCCTACACCTTGGAGCGCACCATGAGCGCAGCAGCCGCGCCGAGTGCAAGTGCCTGGCAAACGCGCTGGGAAGCCGCCGTGCAAGCGCAAGGCCTGCCGGTCTTTCGCATGCCCAGCGGCGCGGGCCACGACGCCATGAAGCTGCACGAGGTGATGCCGCAGGCGATGCTCTTCATGCGCGGCTTGAACGCCGGCATCAGCCACAACCCGCTCGAAGCCATCACCGACCACGACACCGAGCTGTGCGTGCGCGCATTCCAGCACGTGCTCGACAACCTGGGCAGTGCGCCATGAGCCTCGACGCAAGCTACGCCGAGCTCGACGCCTGGATCGACGCGCACTTCGATGAAGAGGTGCAGTTCCTGCAAGCCCTGGTGCGCGTGCCCACCGACACGCCACCGGGCGACAACGCGCCGCATGCCACGCGCACGGCGGAGCTCTTGCTGGCCATGGGTTTTGTGGCCGAACAGCACCCGGTGCCGGCCTGGGCGCTGGAAGAGTACGGCTTGCAGTCGATCACCAACCTCATCGTGCGCCGGCGATTTGCCAAGGCGGGGCCGACGATCGCACTCAACGCCCATGGCGACGTGGTGCCGCCCGGCGACGGCTGGAGCCACGACCCCTATGGCGGCGTGGTCGAACACGGCCGCTTGTACGGCCGCGCGGCGGCCGTGAGCAAAAGCGACTTCGCCACCTACACCTACGCCTTGCGCGCACTTCAAACGTTAGAACCCAAGCTGCAAGGCAGCGTGGAGCTGCACTTCACCTATGACGAAGAGTTCGGCGGCGAACTCGGCCCGGGCTGGCTTCTGCACAACAAATTGACCAAGCCTGACCTGCTGATCGCCGCCGGCTTCTCGTACCAAGTGGTGACCGCCCACAACGGCTGCCTGCAACTCGAAGTCACCGTGCACGGCCTGGCCTCACACGCCGCCTACCCCGAGACTGGCGTCGACGCACTGCAAGCCGCCACCAAGCTGCTCAATGCGCTGTACGCCTACAACGAGCTGCTGCGCACGCGCCGCTCGCACATTGCGGGCATCAGCCACCCGTACCTGAACGTCGGCCACATCGAAGGTGGCAGCCACACCAACGTGGTGCCGGGCAAGGTGATGCTGAAGATCGACCGGCGCTTGATCCCCGAAGAAGCGCCCGAGGCCGTGGAGGCCGAAGTGCGCGCCTTGATCCACGACACCTTGGCCAGCGTGCCAGGCATCCGCGTCGACGTGCATCGCCAGTTGTTGGCGCATCCGCTCAAGCCCTTGCCTGGCAACGCGCCTTTGGTCGCGGCCGTTCAAAGGCACGGCAAGGAGCTCTTCGGCCAGGACATTCCCGAGAGTGGCAGCCCGCTCTACACCGACGTGCGCCTGTACGGCGCGCGCGGCGTGCCGGCGGTGATCTACGGCGCCGGGCCGCGCACGGTGCTGGAGTCCAACGCCAAGCGCGCCGAGGAACATGTGGTGCTGGACGACCTGCGACGCGCCACCAAGGTGATAGCACGCACCTTGATCGATCTGCTTCAACGATGACGCGCCCGCTTGTCGTGCAGGCCTGCGCCAGCCAGTCAGTGCGACGGCGCGAATAAGAGACACGCATGGAAGCCAAGTGGCTCGAAGACTTTCTCAGCGTGGCCCGTACGGGCAGCTTTTCGCTGTCGGCCGCCGAGCGCCACATCACGCAGTCGGCCTTCAGCCGGCGCATCAAGGCGCTGGAGCAGTGGGTAGGGGTGGCGCTGATCGACCGCTCGTCCTATCCCACGCGCCTGACCGCTGCGGGCCTGCGCTTTCAGGCGACGGCGCGCGAGGCCACCGCGTCGCTGCTGAACACGCGCCAGGAACTGCGCGACGCGGCGCGGGCCGACCGCCGGCTGTTGCGCATTGCCATCCAGCATTCGCTGGCCAGCGGCTTCCTGGCACGCTGGTTGGCCACCTTGCCTCTGGCCCGCGACGACCTGCTGACGCAGGTGCGGGCCGACAACCTGCACGACTGCGTGCGTGAACTGGAAGAGGGCGGCGTCGACCTGCTGGTCTGCTACACGCATCCGGGCCTGCCGCTGGAGCTGAGCGCCGAGCGTTACCCGTCGCTGACCCTGGCTCACGACGTGCTCACACCCGTCTCCAGGCCCGGCGCCGACGGCCGCGCGCTGCACGCGCTGCGGCCAGGCGTTGCCAGCGCCGTGCCGTGGTTGAGCTACAGCGCCGACGCCCAGCTGGGCCGCATGGCGGCGCTGGCGCTCGACACGGCCGAGCCGCCTCTGGCCGTGCACCCGGTGTTCGAGAGCGCGCTGGTCGAAGCCCTGCGCGCCACGGCGCTGGAGGGGCTGGGCGTGGCCTGGCTGCCCGGCAGCCTGATCGCCGACGACCTGAACCACAAGCGGCTCGTGCGTGCCGGCCCGGTGTCGCTGGACGTGCCTTTGCGTGTGCGCGTTTTCGCTGAGCGTTCGCTGCTGAGTGGGCGCCTGCAAGGGCTGTGGGACAGCGCGCGGCGGGCGGCCGAAGGTATGCACGCAGCGGATTCGGCAGACGACGCAGCAAGCGATCTATGAGCGCCGTGCATAGAGTGCGCTGCGAAGTCATTGGACCTTGCTGCCGTGCCGCCCTTAAGGTCGGCGTCGCAGCGCCACCCCGGGTTGCTGCCAGCTGGAACCCCGATGAATCTGCAAGATTTCCCGCGCGTCCGTCTCGGCCACTGGCCCACGCCGCTGGAGCCCATGAAGGGCCTGGCGCGCCGGCTCGGCACCAGCCGCCTGTTCATCAAGCGTGACGATTGCACCGGGCTGGCCACGGGCGGCAGCAAGACGCGCAAGCTCGAATTCCTGGTTGGCGACGCCATGCGTCAAGGCGCCGATACGCTGCTGACCCATGGCGCGGTGCAGTCCAACCACGTGCGCCAGACGGCCGCGGCCGCGGCGTTCATGGGCCTGGCCTGCGAGGCCATCCTGGAAGAGCGCGTTCAAGGCGCACCGGCGGCTTACCACGAGTCGGGCAATGTGCTGCTTGACCAGCTGTTTGGCATCCAGCTGCACCGCGTGCCCAGTGGCACGGCGATGGATGCCGCGCTGGAGGCGCTGGCGCAAAAGCTGCGCGCGCAGGGGCGCAAGCCCTACGTGATTCCGGGCGGCGGCTCCAACGCGCTGGGGTCACTTGGCTACGTTGACTGCGTGCTCGAACTGCAGCGCCAGTGCGAGGCCATGGGCCTGCGCAAACCGCATCTGGTGCATGCCACCGGCAGCGCGGGCACGCAAGCCGGCCTGGTGGCCGGCATCCACGCCCTGGGCCTGGACTGGCCCGTCACGGGCATCGGTGTGAGGGCGCCGCGCGAGGCGCAGGAAACCCGAGTCTACGAGTTGGCGCTGCGTGTGCTGGACCTGCTGGGCGTCGCGCAAGCGCTGCCACGCGAGCGCGTGGTGGCCGACGACCGTTTCATCGGCGCTGGCTACGGCATCGCCACGGATTCGATGGTCGAAGCCGTCACGATGCTGGCCCGCACCGAAGGCATCCTGGCCGACCCCGTGTACACCGGCAAAGGGCTGGCGGGCCTGCTGGAAATGGTGCGCAACGGCCGCTTCCAGAGCGACGAAGACGTGATCTTTGTGCACACCGGCGGCTCTGCGGGGCTGTTCGGCTATGGCTCAGCTTTTGCTTCCGTCATGGCTTGAACCCGGTTTTTGAACCGCATTCACCAACGCCCAACTTCTTCGAGGACTTCGATGACAGCCCTGCATTGCTTGCCCCGCAGCCTGGCGATCGCCGCCGCCCTGGTTCTGACCGCCTCCTTGACCATGCCCCAACCCGCACGGGCCCAAGGCAGCCCCCAAAAGGGCGGCACGCTGGTGATCGTGGTCCAGCCCGAGCCGCCCACGTTGGCCGCGTACCAGAGCACCGCCGGCCCCGTGGGTCAGGTGGCCACCAAGGTCTACGAAGGCCTGCTTGAGTACGACTTCCAGCTCAAGCCCGCGGCCAGCCTCGCCCAGTCATGGACCGTGAGCGCCGATGGCAAGACAGTGACCTTCAAGCTGCTGCCCGGCGTGAAGTTCCATGACGGCCAGCCCTTCACCAGCGCCGACGTGCAGTTCAGCGTGATGGACGTGCTGAAGAAAGTGCACCCGCGCGGCGTGAACACCTTCCGCGCCGTGACTGCGGTGGACACGCCCGACGCGATGACCGCCGTGTTCCGCCTGAGCGAGCCGGCGCCGTACATGATGATGGCGCTGTCGTCGTACGAGTCGCCAATGCTGCCCAAGCATGTCTTCGGCACCGGCGACATCACGCGCCACCCCAACGCCAACCTGCCGGTAGGCACGGGCCCGTTCAAGTTCGTGGAATGGCAGAAGGGCCAGTTCATGCGCTTCGACCGCAACCCCGACTACCGCAAGCCCGGCTTGCCGCACCTGGACCGCATCGTCGCCCGCTTCATCGCCGACACCGGCACGCGCTCGGCGGCGATGGAGACGCAAGAGGTGCACATGGGTGGCTTCAACGCCGTTCCCCCGGTGGACGTGAAGCGGCTTGCGGCCTTGCCGCACATCAGCGTCACGGCCAAGGGCTACGAGATGCAGGCACCCATCCTGCACCTCGACTTCAACACCACCAAGCCGCCATTTGACGACGTGAAGGTGCGCCAGGCTGTGGCCTATGCCATGGACCGCAAGTTCGTGCTCGACAACATCTGGTTCGGCTTCGGCCGCCCCTCTACCGGGCCTATCAATTCCAACTTCAAGGCCAATGGCCTCTACACCGCAGACGTCAAGAACTACAACGTGCCCAATGGCGTGGAGCTGGCCAACAAGCTGCTTGACGAAGCCGGCAAGAAGCGCGGTGCCGACGGTGTGCGCTTCGAGATCGTGCACGACGTGACGCCCTACGGCGAAGAGTGGCGGCGCTTTGGTGAGTACACGCAGCAGCAGCTGGGCAAGATCGGCATCAAGGCCACACTGCGCGTTGAGGACGTGCCGGGCTGGCTGCGCCGCGTGTATACGAACTACGACTTCCAGCTCACCAGCAACTGGATCCAGACCCTGGCCGACCCGTCCATCGGCGTGCACCGCCTCTACCACTCGGGCTCCATCAAGCCCGGCACGGTGTTTGTCAACGACTCGCGCTGGAGCAGCAAGGAAACCGACGAGCTGATGGACAAGGCCAACGTCGAGCTCGACGCGAAGAAGCGCGCTGCGCTATACCACGAGCTGCAAAAGCGCGTGGTCGAGGCCAGCCCGCTGGTGTTCATGCACGAGGTGGACTTCGTGACCGTCTACAACAAGAAGGTGAACAACTTCCCGCTCAGCCCGCTGGGCCTGTACTCGTCGATGGACCAGGTCTGGCTCGCCAAATAGCTTCGCCAAACAAAGCCGCTTCGGAATCGGGAATCCGACGCCATGGCCCTGCGACAGAGTCTGGCCTACGCTCTGCGCCGGCTGGCGCAAGCCGTGCCGACGGTGCTGGTCATCGTCGCGCTGAATTTCCTGCTGCTGCAGCTGGCCCCGGGTGACGCTGCCGACGTGCTGGCCGGCGAGGCCGGCTCGGCCACGCCGGAGTTCATGGCGCAACTGCGCAAGACCTTCGGGCTGGACCAGCCGCTGTGGATGCAGCTGCTGCTGTACATCAAGAACATCGTCACCTTCGACCTGGGCTACTCCTTCCGCCACGGCATGCCGGTGGCGCAGCTCATCGGCTCGCGGCTGGGCCCGACGCTGCTGTTGATGGTCACCGTGCTGTTGCTCGCGGTGGGCGTGGGCACGCTGCTGGGCGCCTATGCCGCACGCAAGCTCAACCACTGGCAGGACAACCTGATCTCGATGCTGACGGTGCTGACCTACGCCACGCCGGTGTTCTGGGCCGGACTGATGCTGATCGTGGTCTTCTCCATCAAGCTGGGCTGGTTCCCCACCAGCGGCATGCAGCAGGTGGCGGCCTTTCACGAAGGCGCCGCCAAGTTGCGCGACATCGCGCACCACCTGGTGCTGCCGGCCGTGACGCTGACCATGTTCTACCTGGCGCTGTACACACGGCTGATGCGCGCCTCCGTGCTGGAGCAGTTCTCCATGGACTACGTGGTCACGGCCCGCGCCAAAGGGCTGACCGAAAGCCAGATCGCGCGCCGGCACGTGCTGCGCAACGCCGTGCTGCCGGTGCTGACGATGGCCGGCGTGCAGGTCGGCGGCCTGCTGGGCGGGGCCGTGGTGGTTGAGACCGTCTTCGCCTGGCCGGGCCTGGGCCTGCTGGCCTACGAGTCGCTGTTCGCCCGCGACCTGAACCTGCTGCTGGGCATCTTCTTCGTCTGCACCTGCCTGGTGGTGATGGTCAACCTGGTGGTGGACATTGCCTATTCGCTACTCGATCCGCGCATCGAGTTGCGCTGAATCCCACCCAGCCCATCCCATGAAAGACGGCATCCTGCGATTCCTGAGGCACCGCCCCGCAGTGGGTGGGCTGGCCTTGCTGCTGGCGGTCTTGCTGGCGGCGGCGCTGGCCGGCGTGATCTACCCCGGTGACCCGTTCAGCATCGTTGGCAAACCGTTCCAGCCGCCGTTCGGCGAGCACCTGCTCGGCACCGACACGCTGGGCCGCGACCTGGCGGCAGGCCTGCTGCACGGCGCCCGCACCACCTTGCTGGTGGGCGTGGTGGCCACCGTCATCGCCAGCCTCGTCGGCATCACCATCGGTGGCCTGGCCGGCTACTTCGGCGGCCGGCTGGACAACCTGCTGATGCGCTTCACCGAGCTGTTCCAGACGATCCCGTTCTTCCTCTTCGCGATCCTGCTGGTGGCCGTGCTGGGCTCGTCGTTGCGCAGCGTGATCTTCGCCATCGCGGTGGTCTCGTGGCCGCCGATGGCGCGCCTGGTGCGCGGTGAATTCATGGCCATGCGCAACCGCGAGTTCGTGCAGGCCTGTGTCTCGCTGGGCATGGGCCACACGCGCATCATCGTGGTCCACATCCTCCCCAATACGCTGTCGTCGATCATCGTCACCGGCTCGCTGATGGTGGCCACGGCCATCCTCGTCGAGTCGGGCCTGTCCTTTCTGGGGCTGTCAGACGCCAACACCATGAGCTGGGGTTTCATCATCGGCTCGGGCCGCACGGTATTGCGCACGGCGTGGTGGATCTGCGCGGCGCCGGGCCTGGCCATCCTGCTCACGGTGATGGCAATCAACCTCGTGGGTGATGGCCTGAACGACGCGCTCAACCCGCGCCTGCGCTCGCTGTGAACACCCTGAATTCCGAAGAACCGCTGCTGCGCATCCAGGGCCTGAGCGTTAGTCTGCCGGCCAGTGCCGACCGGCGCCACGCGGTGCATGACGTGAGCCTGGACCTCTGGCGCAATCAGATCCTGTGCGTGGTGGGCGAATCCGGCTCGGGCAAGTCGGTGATGTCGCGCGCCATCCTGGGCCTGTTCCCGTCGCGCCATGTGCAGCCCAGCGCCGGCCGCATCGTGTTCGACGGCGCCGACCTGCTG
>JANMMH010000025.1:0-8194 GCA_031373055.1 Rubrivivax sp.
CGACCCAGCCCCAGGGCGTGGTGCCGGCCATGGTGGCCAGCCGCGCGTGGCGTAGTAGTTGCAGCTGCGTCGTCATATCGCGAGTGTGAGCCACCAGGCGGCGGCGGGGCTGGTGTCGCGGCGCCAGAGGGCCGGCTCGGCGGCGTCGGACCACGCCAGCGTGCCGGCTTGCAACCTGTGCGTGACGCCGTGGATGTCAAGTGTTAGCGCGTCGGCGGCATACAGGCCGCGCCATCGCCAGTTGCCGGCCAGCTCGCTGCCGCTCTCGGCCACTGACATGTCCGAGCGGCCCGCGCTGCGGCGCGCCATCAGGTTCAGGTCGCGTGTGGCCCCGCCCAGCAAGTGGCACGTGGGCGCGGCCTCGCCTTGGAAGTGTGCCGGCGCGCTGCCTGGACGCAGCGTGAACTCACCCTCGGGCAAGTCGAGTTTGACGCCCGGACCTTCAAGCACCGTGAACCATCGGTCGACATCTGGGAAGGCAGAAAACGGGCCCGAGCGATCGATAGTGGCCACGCTGACGCGCAGCAGCCAGCTGTCCACAACGGGCCATGCCAGCAGCTCGTGCGTGATGCCGCCGCCGTTGCGCCAAGGTTGCGCAGCGGCGTCTTGCAGGCGGCATTGACGCATCACGTGTCGCCGCCAATCAGCAACGGAAAGAGCGCATGCGCCATCGGCGCGCCGGCCGGCAGCTCATCACTCAAGCCGGGAAACTCAGGCGATGTTTTCCAGCGCCTGGGCGCGTGGCGGATGTCGTCACCCAGATAGCGCGCCGAGAACACGCGCCGGCGCGCGTCACCATCCACACCCGCCGACGCATGCAGTGCCAGCATGTGAAAGGCCACCACGTCACCGGGCTCAAGCGCCCAGCCCAGGATGGGCCAGCGCGCGCTGTCGACGGCAATGTCGGCGTCGATGTCAGGCAGCTCGGCCAGGCTGCCCTCGGGGAACCAACGTGCTTCACGGCCCATGAAGGTGCGTGGCATCAGCCACGGCCCCTTGTGCGTGCCGGCCACGAATTGCAGCGTGGAGTGGCGGCGCACGGCGTCGACGGGGATCCAGAAGCTGACGTTCTGCGCGCCGTCGATGTTGTAGTAGGGCTGGTCTTGGTGCCAGGGCGTCGCTGCACGCGTGCCAGGCTCTTTGGTCAGCATGTGGTCGTGGTACAGGCGCACCGTGCTGCTGCCCATCAGCTGCGCCGCGGCGCGTGCTAACGCTGAAGTGAACAGCACAGCGCGGTAGTCGGCGTTGCCTTGCCAGTTGCAGAAATCTTCGATGAAGCGGCCGGGGTCGTCAGCCTTGCTGGCGACGATGGCGCGTGGGCTGGGCGCGGCCAGGTTGGCGTCGATGCCCCGGCGCAGCTGGGCCACTTCAGCCGGCGTGAGCAGCTGGCGCAAGCACACCGCGCCGTCGCGCCGCCAGGCTTGCACGTCGTCGCTTGCGAGATGGCTCACGGCTGAAACTCCCCTTGCAGCACGTAGCGTGTGCCCGGGTGCACCAGGCGCGCGATGGTGATGGGTGCCTCACGCGCGAAGGTGCGGCGCACGACCACCAGGCAAGGCGCGTGCGCGCCTATGCCCAGCAGCGAGGCTTCTTGCGCGGTGGGGCGATCGGCCTCGATCGAATACTGCGCGCGCCACAACTGCGTGGCGGCGAAGAGGTAGTGCGTGGGCGTCGTACGCGTGAAGTCTTGTTCGAGGTAGCCGGGTGCCACGGCCGGGTTGACGTAGCGGTCTTCAGATTGCAGCGCCACGCCGTTCTCGAAGTGCACGATGAGCGTGTGGAAGACGCGTTCGCCACGCGCCACCCCGAGCTGCAAGGCCAGTGCCTCAGCTGCCTTTTCGGCGCGCTGCACATGTACGACCGCCTGATGCTGGTGGCCGCGCGATTCGATCTCTTCGTGCAAGTCGCGAATGGTCAGGCTCGACGACACGCGGTGCAGCTGCGCGGCAAAGGTGCCCACACCTTGCGTGCGCTCAACCAGCCCTGAAGCCTGCAACTCGCGCAGCGCGCGGCTCACGGTCATGCGGCTGACGCCGAATTCGGCCACCAACTCGGCTTCGGACGGCATCAAGGCGCCCGCCGGCCAGCGGCCCTGGGCCAGGCCTTGCATCAGATGTTCTTTGACGCGCGCATAGGGCGCATGAGGCGCCGGGGCCGAGGCAGTATGAGTAGAAACCATGCCTCGATACTACTTGCCTAGACTTGTCTAGACAAGTAGAGTGCAACCCTGATTCACCGCCGCCGGGGTAGCACCATGACCGATCTTTCCGCCGTCCACACCCAGCTGGGCCAACCTTCCGGGCCGCGCCCGGTGCGCGCACCACGCGGCACCACGCTGCACTGCGCCAACTGGCTCATCGAAGCCGCCTACCGGATGCTGCAGAACAACCTCGACCCCGAGGTCGCCGAGAACCCCGATGCGCTGGTGGTCTACGGCGGCATCGGCAAAGCCGCGCGCAACTGGGCCTGCTTCGACGCCATGCTCGCCAGCCTGCGTGCCCTCAGAGAAGACGAGACGCTCTTGGTGCAAAGCGGCAAGCCCGTGGGCGTGTTTCGCACCCATGTCGACGCGCCGCGCGTGCTGCTGGCCAACTCGAACCTGGTGCCCAAGTGGAGCAGCTGTGAGCACTTCCACGAGCTCGACCGCAAGGGGCTGATGATGTACGGGCAGATGACGGCGGGCAGCTGGATCTACATCGGCAGCCAGGGCATCGTGCAAGGCACCTACGAGACCTTTGTCGAAGCTGGTCGTCAGCACTACGGCGGTGACCTGGCCGGCCGCTGGTTCCTCACCGCCGGCCTGGGCGGCATGGGCGGCGCGCAGCCACTTGCGGCCACCTTTGCCGGTGCCTGTTCACTGAACATCGAGTGTCAGCAAAGCAGCATCGACTTTCGCCTGCGCTCGCGTTATCTCGACGAACAGGCCACGAGCCTGGACGACGCACTGGCGCGCATTGCGCGCTACACGGCGGCCAAGCGCGCGGTGTCGATCGGCTTGCTCGGCAATGCCGCCGAGCTGTTGCCCGAACTGGTCAAGCGCGCCAAGGCCGGTGGCATCAAGCCCGACCTGGTGACCGACCAAACTTCGGCGCACGACCTCGTGCATGGCTACCTGCCGGTGGGTTGGAGCGTCGAATCCTGGCGCGCAGCGCAAGCCGATGCGGCGCAACACGCGGCGCTGAAAGCAGCGGCGTCCCGCAGCTGTGTTGCGCATGTGCAAGCCATGCTCGACTTCCAGGCCATGGGCGTGCCCACGGTGGACTACGGCAACAACATCCGCCAGGTGGCGTTCGATGAAGGCTTGAAGAACGCGTTCGCCTTTCCCGGTTTCGTGCCGGCCTACATCCGCCCGCTCTTCTGCCGTGGCAAGGGGCCCTTCCGCTGGGTGGCACTTTCGGGCAACCCCGA
The DNA here is from genome assembly GCA_031373055.1 of Rubrivivax sp. Taxonomy (GTDB): domain Bacteria; phylum Pseudomonadota; class Gammaproteobacteria; order Burkholderiales; family Burkholderiaceae_C; genus Rubrivivax. The sequence continues at coordinate 3,409 of JANMMH010000025.1, forward strand.
GGACATCCGCAAGACCGACGCGAAGATGAAGGAGCTGTTTCCCGAAGATTGGCACCTGCACCGCTGGCTCGACATGGCGGCTGATCGCATTGCCTTCCAGGGCCTGCCCGCGCGCATCTGCTGGATCGGCCTGGGCGAGCGCCACCGCGCTGGCTTGGCCTTCAATGAGATGGTGAAGAACGGTGAGCTTGAAGCGCCCATCGTCGTCGGCCGCGACCACCTTGACAGCGGCTCGGTGGCGTCGCCCAACCGCGAGACGGAGGCCATGAAAGACGGCAGCGACGCGGTGAGCGACTGGCCCATGCTCAATGCTTTGCTCAACACCGCCGGCGGCGCCACCTGGGTCAGCCTGCACCATGGCGGGGGTGTTGGCATGGGTTACTCACAACACGCCGGCGTGGTGATCGTTTGCGACGGCACGGACGCGGCGGCCAAGCGCATTGAGCGCGTGCTGTGGAACGACCCGGCCACGGGTGTGATGCGCCATGCCGACGCGGGGTATGAAGAGGCGGTGGCGTGTGCGAAGGAGCAAGGGCTAACGCTGCCGATGATTTGACTTTAGCTCCGTCACCACCGTTCAACCCCCATCCCAGCCTTCCCTTTTTACAGGGGAAAGGGGCAAATCAAGATGCTCATTACACCCGGCCACCTCTCCCTCGACGATCTGCAAACCTTGCATGCTGGTGGCCAAGCGCTAACGCTCGATGCAAGCGCATGGCCAGGCGTCGACGCCAGCGCGGCGGTCGTGCAAGCCGCCGCCGCAGGCAGCGCGCCGGTCTACGGCGTCAACACCGGCTTTGGCAAGCTCGCCAGCACGCGCATCAGCGAGGCTGATCTGGCGACCTTGCAGCTCAACCTCATCCGCTCGCACAGCGTGGGTGTGGGCGAGCCGCTGCCTCCCGCCGTGTTGCGTTTGATGTTGGCGCTGAAGGCCGCGAGCCTGGCTCGGGGTTATTCGGGTGTGCGCCGCGAAGTCATCCATGCCTTGATCGACGCCCACAACGCCGGCCTCGTGCCCTTCGTGCCGAGCCAGGGTTCGGTGGGTGCTTCGGGTGACCTTGCGCCGCTGGCGCACATGACGCTGGCTCTGATGGGCGAGGGCGAGTTTGTCGTCGACGGCCAGCGCCGGCCGGCCGCTGAAGTGTTGCAAGCGCATCAGCTCAAGCCGCTGGTCTTGCAAGCCAAGGAGGGCCTGGCGCTGATCAACGGCACGCAGGTGTCGACGGCACTGGCGCTGCACGCGCTCTTCAGCTTCGAGCCGGTGCTCGAATCGGCACTCGTCATCGGCGCGCTCACCGTCGACGCCGCGCGTGGCAGCGACGGCCCCTTCGACCCGCGCATCCACATGCTGCGTGGCCAGCCCGGGCAGATCGATGTGGCGATGTACTACCGCGCGCTGCTGGCCGGCAGCGCCATCCGCACCAGCCACCTTGAAGGCGACGACCGCGTGCAAGACCCCTATTGCCTGCGCTGCCAACCGCAGGTGGTGGGTGCTTGTCTAGACCAGCTTAGACATGCTGCGCTGGTGCTGCTGCGCGAGGCCAACGCGGTGACCGACAACCCGCTGGTTTTTGCGGACGATGGGATGATGATCTCCGGCGGCAACTTCCACGCCGAGCCGGTGGCCTTGGCCTGCGACGCCATGGCCTGTGCCATCGCTGAGGTTGGCGCTATTGCCGAGCGGCGTATTGCCATGCTCATCGACAGCGGTGTGTCACGCCTGCCGCCGTTCCTGTCGAGCGACGCCGGCTTGAACAGCGGCTTCATGATTGCCCATGTCACCGCCGCCTCGCTGGCCAGCGAGAACAAGTCGCTGGCGCATCCGGCCAGCGTGGATTCGCTGCCCACCAGCGCGAACCAGGAGGACCATGTCTCGATGGCCACCTTCGCCGCGCGGCGCTTGCTGCCGATGATCGACAACGTGGCGCACATCCTGGCCATCGAGTGGCTGGCGGCAGCGCAGGGCATTGATTTCTTGCGCCCGCTGTCGAGTTCACTGGCGCTGGAAGCTGCCCACGCGCTGTTGCGCCAGCGCTGCCCCAGCATGCCCACCGACCGCTACATCGCGCCCGACATCGAGGCGGCCGCGGCCATGGTGCATGGCGGTCAGCTCGCACCCATGCTGCGCGGTGTGTATGGGCCCGCGCTGTGGGTGGCCGCATGATGCGTGGGGGCGCCGAGGCGGCACCTATGATCCGGCGCGCGTCGACTCGTGCGCGATCTTTGACGTCGAACTCGGGCCAGCAACGCGCCACTCAAACCCCATGATGAAAGCTTATGCCATGCGTCAATCCAGTCGGTTGCTGTTATCCCTTTGCGGCGTGCTCGCCGTGTTCGCGGCGGGCTGCACCAGCGCGCCTGTGGCAAGTGGGCCGTCCGCGGTGGCCAGCTTGCAGCCTACGCGCGGGCATGGCGCGGTGGGCGAGGTGCGCTTTGTGCTTCAAGGCCAGAGCATGCTCGTTGAAGGGCGGGTCAGCGGGCTCAGGCCGGGGCAGGAGCACGGTTTTCACATCCACGAAAAGGGCGACTGCAGCAGTGGCGACGGTATGAGCACCGGCGGGCACTTCAACCCCGACGGCAAGCCCCATGGCCCACGGCACGCTGCGCACCACGCCGGCGACCTGCCCTCGTTGAAGGCCGACGCCAACGGCGTGGCGACGATCTCGCTGCGCCTGAGCGGCTTGTCCATTGGCCACGGCGCGGCCGACGTGGTGGGACGGGGTTTGATCGTGCATGCCCAGCCCGACGACTACACGACCCAACCCACCGGCAATGCGGGCGCGCGCATTGCGTGCGCCGTCATCGTGGCCAAGCCCTGACGCCGCGCAACGACCGCTCGACCCACTCAGCCCCTTCCCAACCCCTCAGGAGATCCCAATGAAGAAGACCCTCGCCGTGCTGGCGCTTACAGCCCTTCTGGTCAGCGGCGGTGCCGCGCAAGCCCAAGACACCAAGGTCGCCATTGGCATCTCTGGCTGGACCGGCTTTGCGCCGCTCACGCTGGCCAAAGAAGCCGGCCTCTTCAAGAAGCATGGGCTGGATGTGAGCATCAAGAAGATTCCGCAGAAAGATCGCCACCTGGCTATCGCCTCGGGGGACATCCAGTGCGCCGCCACCACCGTGGAGACCTGGGTCGTGTGGAACGCCAACGGCGTGGCCACGACGCAGATCTTCCAGCTCGACAAGAGCTTTGGCGCCGACGGCATGGTGGTCAAACCCAACATCACCAAGATCAGTGACCTCAAAGGCAAGACCGTGGCAGCGGACGCCCCCGGCACCGCGCCTTACTTCGGCCTGGCCTGGATGCTGAAGAAAAACGGCTTGTCGATCAAGGACGTGAAGGTGGTGAATCTCTCACCCCAGGCCGCTGCTAACGCCATGATTGCGGGCACAGACGGCATCGACGCGGCGATGACCTACGAGCCTTACCTTGGCGCCGTGCGCGCCAAGCCCGAGGCCGGCAAGATCATCGCCACCACGCTGGACTACCCCATGGTGATGGACACCTTCGGCTGCACGCCGCGTTTTCTCGCCGACAACGCCAAAGCCGCGCAGGGCCTGGCCAATGCCTACTTTGACGCGCTGGAGTTGATCAAGTCCGACGCCAAGAAGAGCTTCGAAATCATGGGTGCCGACGTCAAACAAAGCGGCGAGCAGTTCGAAGCCAGCCAGAAGTATTTGCGCTGGCAAGACCGCGTGGCGAACCAGAAATTCTTCGCCGGCGAGCACGCCGCGTTCAGCAAGGAGGCCGCCGACCTGCTGCTTGAGGCCGGCATCATCCGCAGCATGCCCGACCTGACGAAGCTGGCCGACACGCGCTTCATCAAGTGAAGCCGCTCACGGCGGTGGCGCCGGGCACGCGCGTCGTGCTCGGCATCAGCTTCTTCGTGCTCTTCGTGGCCGCGTGGTCGCTGGCCACCTTCGGCGGCTTCGTCAGCAAGACCTTTCTTGCCGACCCCTGGATGATGCTCACCAGCGGCTACACGCTCTTGACGAAGATGGGCTTCCTCGGCGACATCGGCATGACGGTTTGGCGCGTGCTCGGCGGCTTCTTGATCGCCACCGCACTGGCGCTGCCGCTGGGTGTGTTGATGGGCGCCTACAAGCCCATCGAAGCCTTCTTCGAGCCTTTTGTCAGCTTCGCGCGCTACCTGCCGGCCAGTGCCTTCATCCCGCTCTTGATCTTGTGGGCGGGCATTGGCGAAGCGCAAAAGCTCGCGGTCATCTTCATCGGCAGCTTCTTCCAGCTCGTGCTGATGATCGCGGTGACGGTGGGCAATACGCGGCGCGATCTGGTCGAGGCGGCCTACACTTTGGGTGTTAGCGACGGCAACCTGATCCGCCGCGTGCTGATTCCGGGCGCCGCGCCCGAGATCTTCGAGACCCTGCGCATGGTGCTCGGTTGGGCCTGGACCTACGTCATCGTCGCCGAACTCATAGGCGCTTCCAGCGGCATCGGCCACATGATCACCGACAGCCAGGCCTTGCTGGCCACTGACCAGATCATCTTCGGCATCATCGTCATCGGCCTCATCGGGCTGGTAAGCGACTTGCTGTTCAAGGCGAGCAACCGGCGTTTATTCCCCTGGGCCCAGCTCGGGCGATGAAAGGGCGATGAACGGGTGATGAAAACCAACATGAACATCCTTGCCGTGCGCGGCGTTGAACGCCGCTTCGATCAAACGTTAGCGTTGCAGGCCACCGACCTGGACGTTGCTGAGAACGACTTCATCACCATCCTCGGGCCTAGTGGTTGCGGCAAGAGCACGCTCTTGCGCATCATTGC
>JANMMH010000050.1:0-10852 GCA_031373055.1 Rubrivivax sp.
GCGCCGTGGCCGAGTACCTGGATGCGTCGCGCTCTGCGGTGCAACGCCAGGTCATGCTCGAATCCAAGATCGTGGAAGTGCAGCTGCGCGACAGCGAGCGCACGGGCATCAACTGGGCCGCGTTCAAAGCTGGCTTGACAAGCCGCGCCAGCGTGGGTGGCGTGGGGCCTGGCGCGGCGCTGGCGCAAACCGGCACTATCGGCGGCTCGCTCCTCAACGTGACCCCTGGCGTGGACTTGCAGTCGGCGGCCAGCAACGCCGGCGCCTTGCTTGGCCTGGCCTTCCAGACGAGCAACTTCGCCGCCGTGCTGGAGTTCCTGGGCACGCAGGGCAGCACGCAGGTCTTGTCGAGCCCGCGCATCGCCACCATGAACAACCAGAAAGCCGTGCTCAAGGTCGGCACCGACGACTTCTTCGTGACCAACATCTCGACCACCACCACGCCGGTGGGCAACACCACGCAGAGCACGCCGAGCATCACGCTGCAGCCCTTCTTCAGCGGCATCTCGCTCGACGTGACGCCGCAGATCGACGCCGAAGGCTTCATCACGCTGCACATTCACCCGGCCGTGAGCAACGTGACCGAGCGCAACAAGGTGCTCAACCTGGGCTCGCAGCAAGGCACCTACTCCTTGCCGTTAGCGTCGAGTGACATCAATGAAAGCGACGCCGTGGTGCGCGCGCGCGACGGCCACATCATCGCCATCGGCGGCCTCATGCGCCAAGCCAGCACCCATAGCGACTCGGGCGTGCCCGGCAGCGAAGGCAGTGCCTGGCGCAAGCTGCTCGGCGGCCAGTCCAGCAGCCTGAGCGAAAAGCGTGAACTCGTGATCCTGCTCAAGCCCACGATCATCGACCCAGGCCGTGAAGACAGCGCGCGCAGCGACGCCTTGTCGCGCTTGCTCGATTGGACCGACAGCTTGCCGCGCGCTGCGGCGCCGCGTTGAGCCCAAGTTGAAATCGGTCGCCTGAGACTGGGCCCGTTTGGGAAGAATCGCTGGCTTGTGGCAAGGCGACGTGCATGTGCCTCATCGCTGCAAAGCCGAGGCCGCTCAGGCCGGTGCGGGCGCGAGCGTCGGTCGGGAATACCGACTGCCCTCCAGCGCTTCGTCCTGGCGCCGCGTCGATCAACTCGCTAGGTTCGCTGCGCTCTCACCACTAAAACACGATCGACGGTCTAGTTATGGAAGCGCGTGGGTACACGCGCCGACGCCATGCCAAACCGCTTCCGGCGCCACTCGCTGACTGCCCGCACCGGCCCGAGCGGCCTCGGCTTTGCGGCGACAGGGTTGGCGGTCCACCTATCGGCGCGCCACGGCTGGTGGCTACAAGGCCGTGCCTGGCTGGGCGCCGGGGTGAGTATGCGCAGCCGAGCAGCGCAAGCGCTGGGGTCGGCGCGTGTACTCGCGCGCTTCGTCAACCGACTCGCCGAACGTGTTTGAGCGGAACGACCGCAGGGAGTGCAGCAAGTTGTTCGGCGCGACCCCAGCACTGAGCAGCGCAGGGCACCCTGACCGCAGGGAGGGGCAAGCATTCCGAACCCCGGTGCCCAGTTGGGCACGGCCTTGCGTGCGCGAGGTCGCCGCTTGATTCCAATCTGATCGAACGCGATCCGCACAGAGCCAAGAACGGCCCAGCCGATCAGCCGCGAAACGGCGCGCTGGCGTACGTCGCGCGAATGCCGTCTTCCAACGCAATGCGCGCGCGCCAGCCCAGGCCGGCCAGGCGCGAAACGTCGAGCAGCTTGCGCGGCGTGCCGTCGGGCTTGCTGGCGTCGAACTCGATGCGGCCTTGAAAACCCACCGCGCGCATGACCAGTTGCGCCAGCTCGGCGATGCTCACGTCCTGGCCGCTGCCGATGTTCACCAGCGGGCCGTCGTAGCCCTGCTCCATGAGGTAGACGCACGCGTCGGCGAGGTCGTCGACATGCAGGAATTCGCGCCGCGGCGTGCCGCTTCCCCACACCACATACTGCGCGTCACCACGCTCACGCGCCTCGTGGGCCTTGCGCAATAACGCTGGAAGTACGTGGCTTGACGTGAGGTCGTAGTTGTCGTTGGGGCCGTACAGGTTGGTCGGCATCACGCTGATGTACTGGCGGGTGTACTGGCGCTGGTAGCTCTCGCACAGCTTGATGCCGGCGATCTTGGCAATGGCGTAGGGCTCGTTGGTGGGCTCCAGCGGGCCGGTGAGCAAATAGTCCTCGCGAATGGGCTGGGCGCAGTCACGTGGGTAGATGCAGCTCGAGCCCAGGAACAGCAGCCGCTGCACGCCGGCTTCGTGCGCGCCGTGGATCAGGCTGTTCTGGATCTGCAGGTTCTCGTAGAGAAAGTCGGCACGCTGCACGTTGTTGGCCTGGATGCCACCCACGCGCGCGGCCGCCACCACCACGTAGGCCGGCTGCTCGGCCTTGAGGAAGGCCGCCACCGCCGCCGGGTCGAGCAGATCCAGCTCAGCGCGGCTGCGCGTCAACAGCTGCGTGTAGCCCGCAGCTTGCAAACGGCGCACCAGCGCCGAGCCCACCATGCCGCGATGGCCGGCGACGTAGATACGCTCATCAAGCGCCAGGGCGGGCATGCGCGCGGCGCGCTTTATTTCGGCGCCGCCAGCTTGGCCGCCGCGCCCGAAGCTGCCGAGGCGGCAGAGCCCGCAGCTTCGGCAAACTTGCCGACATAGCTGATCTTGGCCGAGGCGCGCATGGCCTTCACATCGTCTTCAAGCAGCTTGCGCCGACGCTCGGTCAGCAAGAACTGCTCGATGACAGGGCGTGCTTGCTCTTCGGTCAAGGGCTGCGTGCGCGAGCCCGCGAGCACCAGCACCTGCACGCCCGTGGGGCCCGGGTTGAAGATGGCCTGGCCGTCTTTCATGCGCGCGAAGGCGTCGAGGTTGGCCAGCGGCAGCTGCTCGGCCGCGCGCACGGCCTGGTTCACGGCGTAGCGCATGCCTGCGGCCTTGATGCCTTCGACAAATTCGTTGACGTTCTTGGCGGCACCAAGTTGCGCGCGCAGCGCTTCGCTCTGCTCGGGCTTGGCCTCGATCATGATTTCTTGCAGGCTGTACAACCTGCGCTCGCTGAAGAGCGCGGGCTTGTCGTTGTAGTACTTCCTGATCTCGTCGGCCGTAGGCTTGGCCGCGCCCTCACCCAGCTTTTCAAGGTAGGCGCGCGACAGCACTTCGCGCCGTGCGGCGTCGAGTTGCATCATCACCTTGGGGTCACGGTCGAGCTTCAAGTCGTCGCTCTTTTGCACCATCAGCTCTTGGTCGATCAAGCGCTCCAGCACCTGACGACTGGCCGCCTCGGTCTGCTCGGGGCGCAGGCCACGCTGCTGCTGCAAGACGAAATTGATCTGCTGCGTGGTGACTTCTTGCTTGTTGACTTTGGCCGCTGGCTGCGCGGCTGCTGCGTCCTTCTTTTCGCCGCAGCCGGCCAGCGCCAGTGCGGCGCCCAGCACGCACAGCACCGCGACGCGCGTGGCCGCTTTGGGCATCAGGGAGGGCGTGTTCAGATTCATCGGGGAACCTCGTTGGAGTGGGTGGCCGAATGCGGTTGCCGCACGGGCCTGAAAGGCGCGCGCAGTGTACCTGCCGGGTTTGCGGCCGAGACTGGGCGAAGGGGCCGGCGCCCGGGCCATGCAGGCAAAGTTCACGGCACGGCGCGGCAAGCTTTCACGGCCCGTGCCAAGGCAGCTAACCCCCAAGCTACGCAGCAAGGTTTGCGGCCGACCTCAAGGCGCTACGCGCTCGATCTCCATGGCCTGGATGCGCGGCGGGCGCGTGGGCGCCAGCAGCACGCTGCCCTTGGCTTGCCCGCTCGCGCACGCCCAGGTGAAACGGCCGGAGAGCGCGCCGTCGGCCAGGATGGGGGCGCTGGTGTCGCACTCACCCAGTTCGCGCTTGAGCTTGGCCAGGTCGCGCGCCCAGCCCGCCGCGCTGCGGTCCAACAAGAAGTTCATGGCCAGCACATCGCCGCCCGCCGCGAGCTCGCCTTTGGCATACATGGTCCCGACGGCACGGTAGGCCTGGGCCAGCTCGTCGCTCACGGCCAGGCTTCGCGCTTTCAGAAAACCGCTCTCGCGCAGCGCATGCGCCGCCGCGAGCACCGGCCCACCCGCACCCGCGTAGGTGCGGTTCGCAAACGCGAAGAGGCCCACGCCGTGCTCGGGCAACAGCAAGACAAAGGAGCCATAACCGGGGTAGCCGCCGCTGTGGTTGAGGTAGGTGCCGAGCTCGCAGTCGACAACGACCTGCATGCCCATGCCGTAGCTCACGGCGCGATGGCAGGCTCTGGCACTGCCCGTGCGCGGCGGCATCAGATTCGGAAAGTTCGAGCCCTGCGCCAGCTCACGCACGCTCGCGCGCTTCACCGGCCCAGGGTCAGTGTCGTTGCGCGCGGGCCAGGCCGCCAGAAGGTAGGCCACCCATTTGGCGTAGTCGACGGCATTCGTCTGCAAGCCGCCCATGGCGCCGAAGGCACCGTGTGCCATGTCGCTCTCAAGCTGCCAGGCATCGCCTTCCCAGCTGTAGCCCAAGGCCCGCTGCGCGCGTGGCGCCGCGTCGACGTCCCAGCCGCTGGCGACCATGCCCAGCGGCTGCAAGAGCGTGCGCGTGATGGCCTGCGCATAAGGCTCGCCCGAGACATTGCCGATGACGCGACCCAGGAGCGCATAGCCCAGGTTGGAATACTCCATGCGCAGGCCTGGCGCGCGGGTCAAGGGCACGCCCTCACGCAGCAGCTGCGTGAACTGCGCTTCAGGCATAGGCGTTTGGCGGTCGCCCCAGGGGTCGTCGGTGACGAATCCAGCGCTGTGATTCAGCAGGTCACGCAAGCGGATGCGCGGCGCGTCGAGCGTGGGGTAGGCCCAGCCGCGCAGCTCGCTGACGTAGGTCTCGGCCAGCGCGTCGAGCTGCAACTTGCCGTCGTCGCGCAGCTTCAGCACGGTGAGCGCGGTGAAGGCCTTGGTCATCGAGGCGATGCGAAACAAGGTCTCGGGCGTGACAGGCCGGCGCGACACGATGTCTTGCACGCCCAGGCCTCGCACATGCACCAGGCGGCCGTCGGCAACCACACCGTAGACCAGCCCGGGCACATGCGATTTGCGTGCGAAGTCGGCGAAGAGGGTGTCGAGCTCCGCCATGCTGGCGGGTGCGCTTTCGTCGCTGCGTGATGTCGGCTCGCTGGCGTGTAGCGCTGTGGTGGCCAGCCAAGCTGCCACCGCGAACAGCGTGCCCCGGCGGTGCGCGGTGATGCTTCTAACGCTCAAGGTGTGGTGCTCCTGATAGCCTGCGCCAGCTCAATCATGCTGCTGACCACAGCGTGCGCGCCGGCGTCTTGCAAGCGCGCGGCAGGGGTCATCGCGGCAAAGCCGACCACCGTCATGCCGGCCGCGCGCGCTGCGGCCACGCCCAGAGGGCTGTCTTCGACCACCAGGCAGGCGGCAGGCTCGGTCGACAGGCAGCGCGCAGCGTGCAAGAACAAGTCGGGCGCGGGCTTGGGGTGGGACACGTCGTCGGCGCTGAACATGCGGCCCGTGAAGCGCGGCAGCAGGCCCGTCGCGCCAAGCGTGAAGCGCATCTTCGCGTGCGGGCCGTTGGAGGCCACGCAGCAGGGCATGGACAGCGAGGCCAGCAGCTCACGCACGCCCGGCACGGCCGTCAAGTGCTGCGCAAACGCGTCGAAGGTTCTGCGGTCGAAGTCGGCCGTGAAGTCGGCGCGCACGGGCCGCCCCACCAGCGCTTCAACGCGGCGCAGGCCTTCCTGCGCCGATGTGCCCATGAAGCGCTGCACGGCTTCGTCCAGACTCAGCACGACACCCATCTCGGCGAGCATGGCGCACAACACCTGGTGGCTGAGGCGCTCGCTGTCGACCAGCACGCCGTCGCAGTCGAAGATGATCAGCTGCGCTGGGGCCACGGCGCGGCGTCTCAGTCTCTTAGCTCAATGACTGCACGCCCGCAAGCCGCCAGCCGTCGACGTGGGTCTTGACGTTGGCTAACAACCAAAGCTCACGGAAGGGTGCCTCAACACGGTTGGCGCGCTCGCGGATGACGCCGCTGAATTCGACGCTGGCGACGAAGGCATCTTTCAAGTCATCAAGCCCCACGAGCCGGGCTTCGAGCTGCAGCACTTCGGTGCGGTTGGGCCCGGGGCCACGCTGGCTGAGTTGCAGCGTCAGGTCGGCCAGCAAAGGCTCGGTGGTGCAGGCGGCCAGCGCGTGCAGGTCGGCCGCGTCCCAGGCCACCTGCATGCGCATGAAGCTCTGCCGAGCCAGGGCGAGCAGCGCGTGCGTGTCGAGCGCCGGTGTGTGCACGGCCGACTCTGCCGCGCGTGCGCTGGCACGCTGGCGGTAGTTGCTCAGCACTTCACACCCACGTGCAAGGCCACCACACCAGCGGCCATGTTGTGCACGTCGACATGGCCGAAGCCAGCGGCCTTCATCATGGCTTTCAGCGCGTCTTGGTCGGGGTGCATGCGGATCGACTCGGCCAGGTAGCGGTAGCTGGCTTCGTCTTTGGCCACGAACTTGCCTATCAGCGGCATGAGCTTGAACGAGTACCAGTCGTAGGGTTTTTGCAAGGCTGGCGCGACCTTGGAAAACTCCAACACCAGGAGCCGCCCGCCGGGGCGCAGCACCCGCGCCATCTCGGCCAGCGCGCGCTCTTTGTGCGTCATGTTGCGCAGACCAAAGGCCACGCTCACGAGATCAAAACTGGCGCCGGCAAAAGGCAGCTGCTCACCGTCGCACACCAGCGTGGGCAGGGACAGGCCTTCGTCGAGCAAGCGGTCGCGGCCCACCGCCAGCATCGAGGCGTTGATGTCGGTGTGCACCACCACGCCGTCAGCACCCACCTGGCGCGCAAAGGCGCGCGCCAGGTCGCCGGTGCCGCCAGCGATGTCGAGCACGCGGTCACCCGCCTTCACCGCCGCCACCGCCACCGTGTAGGCCTTCCACACACGGTGCATGCCCATCGAGAGCAGGTCGTTCATCAGGTCGTAGCGCGTGGCCACGGAGTCGAACACGCCGCCGACGCGCTTGGCCTTCTCCTGCTCGTCGACGTTCTCGAAACCGAAGTGGGTTTGCGACACGCAGCGCCCCTTCAGTGCGAGCCGCAGGCGTGGCCGCCGGCAGCGGGCTTGGCCAGCATCGGGGCGTCGCGCGAGGCGCCGGCAGCAAGCAGGCGCTGCTCGTAGCGCGCCCACAAGTCGGAACCTTCAGCGCCCAGCTTGTAGAGGTAGTCCCAGGAAAAAATGCCGGTGTCGTGGCCGTCAGAAAAGCGCGGCTGCACGGCGTAGTGGCCCACAGGTTCCAGGTCGGTGATGTTGACCTCACGCTTACCCGTTTGCAGCACCTCTTGGCCCGGGCCGTGGCCTTGTACTTCGGCCGAAGGCGAGTACACGCGCATCAGCTCGAAGGGGATGCGAAACGCGGCGCCGTCGTCGAAGCCGATCTCCAGCACGCGCGAAGACTGGTGCACGGTGAGGTTGGTGGGCTTGGGAGCTTGCGTGCGTGTCGTCGTGCGGGTGTTCATGGGTGGTAGCACCCGTGGGTGCGTCAGAGGCTGTCGTCGAGTTTAGTCGGCACCTGCTGCGGGCCCGCCCGTGTATGCCCCGCACACCTTGCTGTGCGTGGTGGCTTGGCGTTCATTTCAACCTAGAAACGGCCGTTGGACGCGCCCGAGTGGGCCCTGATGCGGTGCGCCGACGCCATGTCGCAAGGATCGGTGGTCGGTGTCTGGGCGGTGTGCATGCGTCACGGCGGCAACGCCGAGGCTGGTGGCTGCCAGCCCGTGCCCGGCTGGGTGCGGCCTTGCTCGCGCGAGCATCGCAGCGTCAGTGTCGTCGAAATGGCTTCACAGTGAACCTTGGGCGAGATGCCCTACACCATGCGCGCCAGCCGCTCCAGGATCAGCACGGCGAAGAAGCCCAGGGCGGCCAGCACGGTCCACTTCACGATGACCACGCCGCGCTGGCGCCAGCGCACATCGCTGGTGGCCACGTACATGGCCAGGCACAGCACGCCGGCCAGCAGCAAGAGGCCAAAGACCAGTCGAAAAATCAGCATCGCATCACTCGCTTGGCATCACCACGCCGGCGCCAGTTCGGTGAAGCCAGCGGGCGCTTCTTGTTCGCGCTCAAAGCTCACCAGCTCCCACGCTGACGCATCGGCCAGCAGCTTGCGCAAGAGGCGGTTGTTGAGCGCGTGGCCGCCTTTGAAAGCCGTGTAGCTGGCCAAGAGCGGGTGGCCCAGCACATGCATGTCGCCGATGGCGTCGAGGATCTTGTGTTTGACGAATTCGTCGTCGTAGCGCAGGCCTTCGGTGTTGAGCACGCGGTAGTCGTCGACCACGATGACGTTGTCCATGTTGCCGCCCAAACCCAGGCCGCGTGAACGCATCAGCTCGACGTCTTTGGTGAAGCCGAAGGTGCGCGCACGCGCGATGTCGCGCCGGTACTGGCCCGAGCTGAAATCGAAGCTCACCTGCTGGCCGGTGGCGTCGAGCGCGGGGTGTTTGAACTCGATCTCGAAGCTGAGCTTGTAGCCGTGGTGCGGCGCCAGGCGCGCCCACTTCAGCGTGGCGCCCTCGCCTTCACGCAGCTCCACCGCTTTCTTCACACGCAGGAATTTCTTGGCCGCCTTTTGCAGCTGAATGCCGGCACTTTGCAAGAGGAAGACAAAGCTCGCCGCCGAGCCGTCGAGGATGGGCACTTCTTCGGCGCTGATGTCGATGATGAGGTTGTCCAGGCCGAGACCCGCGCAGGCCGATAGCAGATGTTCGATGGTCTGCACCTTGGGCGCGCCGGGGTCGCCGCCGGGGCTGATGGTGGTGGCCATGCGCGTGTCGCACACGGCCTCGACGTTGACGGGAATGTCCACGGGTGTGGGCAGGTCCACGCGGCGAAAAACGATGCCGTGGTCGGGGGGTGCGGGGCGCAGCGCCAGCTCAACCTTCAGGCCGCTGTGCACGCCCACGCCCACTGCGCGGGTGATGGCCTTGATGGTACGTTGCGAGAGCATGCGGCGATTGTCGGCGACTCAGCGGCTGGCGCGCCGCAGCAGGGTGATGGCGATGCCCAGGTTCAAAAGGTTCCAGGCGATGCCGTTGAGAAAAGCGGCGTGGTAGCTGCCGGTCAAATCGAACACCTTGCCGGACATCCAACCGCCAAGCGCCATACCCAGCAGCGTACACATCAGCACCGTGCCCACACGCGCGCCGGCTTCGGCGGGTGGGAAGTACTCGCGCACGATGATCGCGTAGCTGGGCACGATGCCGCCCTGGAAGAGGCCAAAGAGCGCCGAGATGATGTAGAGCGAAGCCAGCGAGTCGAACGGGATGAAGAGCAAGAGCGCGATGCCTTGCAGCGTGGAGCCCAACAGCAGTGTGCGCAGGCCACCGATGCGATCGCAGATAGCGCCCGACAGCAGCCGGCTGACGACGCCGCAGGCGAGCATCAGCGAGAGCATCTGCGCGCCACGCGCCGCGCCAAAGCCGAGGTCGCTGCAGTACGCCACGATGTGCACCTGCGGCATCGACATCGCCACGCAACACGCCACCGCGGCCACGCACAGCGCAGCTTGCGCCTGGTTCAGCGTCAGCTTGAAGGGCGTGTCCGAGACACGGCTGGCCGCCGCGCTGCCGGGTGCTAACGCTACAAGGGCGGGTGGCGGTGGCCGCAGCCACCAGGCCAACAGCGGCATCGTCACAGCACAAAAGATGCCGAGGCCAATGTAGGTCTGGCGCCAGCCCACCGTCTCCACAAAGTGCTGCACGATGGGCGGCCAGACAGCCCCCGCGACATAGTTGCCGCTGGCGCAAATGGCCACGGCAATGCCACGGCGGCGCTGGAACCACAGCGAGGTGTCGGCCACCAGCGGGGCGAAGGTGGCCGAGGCGCCGAGGAAGCCGAGCAAGACGCCGTGCACCACCGCAAAGAGCCAGATGTTGCCGACCATCGCCGCGCCGATGAAGCCCAACCCCAGGCCGGCCGCGCCGATGAGCAAGGGCGTGAAGACCCCGTAGCGATCGGCCAGCCGCCCCATCACGATGCCGCCCACACCAAAGCCCAGCATCAGCGCCGTGTAGGGCAACGAAGCGTCGGCGCGTGCCACGCCAAATTCGGCCTGCACGGCGGGCAACACCACCGAGACGACGTACATCGCGCTGCTGCCGATGGTCATCAAGGCCAGCGCGAAAACCAGGCGCCACCAGGCCTGGCGTGAATCGACGCCCGTCGGGTTCATAGGCAGCTCACGGGCTTTCCTCGGGCGCCGGCAGCGAGCGCGACTCGCGATGCGCCACCCACAGCGTGGCCGCACAGATGAGCGCGCCGCCGGCTAACGTGGTGGATGTGGGCACATCGGCGAAGATCAAAAACCCGAGCAGCGCCGACCAGATGAGGTCAAGAAAGCGCAAGGACTGCGTGGCCGAAATGTCGGCCGCCACATAGGCGCGCGTCAGGCAGTAGTGGCCACCTGTGCCGAGCACGCCGCTGACGGCAAAGCCCGCCCATTGCCAGGCCGATACCGCCTGCCACACCGGAATGGCCAGCGGCAGGCTGAAGAGTGTGACCGTGATGCCCTGCCAGAGCACGATGACGCCGGCGGTCTCTGTACGCGTCAGCGCCTTCGTGAGCAGGAAGGACGCGGCAAAGATCGGTGCCGACGCGAACATCACCAAGTGGTAGAGACCACCACTGCCCGACAGCTTGGGCGCCACGACGATCATCACGCCGATGAAGCCCAGCACGGTGGCCAGCCAGCGCTCCCAGCGCATCGGCTCCTTCAGGAAAAGATAGGCGCCGATCATGATGAAGATGGGGCCGGTGAAGCCGATGGCCGTCATGTCGGCCAGCGGT
>JANMMH010000058.1:0-3870 GCA_031373055.1 Rubrivivax sp.
TTCGCCGAAAACGCTGTGGCGCGGCTGGCCGTAATTCCCGGCGTCGACGCCATCCTCTTCGGCCATTCGCACGGTGAATTCCCGGGCCGCTTTTTCGCGCGCCACCCCAAGGTTGACCTCGGGCGCGGCACCATCCACGGCGTGCCCGCCGCCATGCCCGGCCGCTGGGGCGACCACCTGGCGGTGATCGACCTTGAGCTCGACGACACGGTGGCTAACAAGAAGGGGGAGTGGACCGTGGTCGACGTCCGCGCCGCCATTCGCCCGATCTGGGACCGCGCCGCGCGCAAGGCGCTGGTCGAGGCCGACCCAGAGATTGCCGGCCTGATCAAAGAAGAACATGAAGGCACGCTGCGCACCATGCGCTCGGAAGTGGCGCAGACCCGTGTGCCGATCCAGAGCTATTTCGCGCAGGTGGCCGATGACCCCTCGGTGCAGCTGGTGTCGCAGGCGCAGATCGACTATGCCCGGCGCGCATTGGCGGGCACGGCGCACGCCAAGCTGCCCATCCTGTCGGCCGCCGCGCCCTTCAAGACCGGTGGGCGCCAGGGCACGAGCTACTACACCGACATCGCCGCCGGCACGCTGATGCTGCGCCACATCGCCGACCTCTACATCTACCCCAACACCGTGCAGGCCGTGAAGGTCAGCGGCGCGCAGGTGCGTGAATGGCTGGAGATGTCGGCGGGTGCCTTCAACCGCATCGACCCTGCAGGTGCCCCCGAGCAAAACCTGCTCAACAGCGCTTTCCCCAGCTACAACTTCGACACCATCGACGGCGTGAGCTACCGCATCGACCTGACGCAGCCCGCGCGCTATGAGCGCGACGGCAAGCTCGCAGCACCCACCGCGCGGCGCATCGTCGACTTGCAGTTCGAAGGCAAGGCCATCGACGAGAGTGCCGAGTTCATCGTTGTGACCAACAACTACCGCGCCTCGGGCGGCGGCGCCTTCCCTGGCCTGGACGGCAAGAACATCGTGCTGAGCGCACCCGATGAAAACCGCGAAGCGCTGGTGATGTACCTCAAAGCGCAAGGCCGCGTGAACCCGAGTGCCGACGGCAACTGGCGCGTGCAAACCGTGCCCGGCATCAAGCTGCGCTTCACCTCGGGCGCGGCCGGCGTGGCGCACCTGGCGCGCTACCCGGGCATCAAGCTCGTCAAAGACAACGGCGACGGCTCGGCGCTGTACGAGCTGGCGCAGTGATCCGCGCGTTGCGTCGTGGCATTCGCCGTGGCTGGCAGGGTGGCTGGCGCGGGCGCTTGCAGCTCGGCGTGCTGGCGCTGACGGCCCTGATCCTGGCGGGCGTGCTGGCCCTTGCCGGCGCCTCGCTTTGGTACTGGCCGCAGCTTCCTGAGCTGGACCGCGTCACCCACTACCAACCACGCCAGCCCTTGCAGGTCTTCACGCAAGACGGCGTGGAGATCGCGCAGTTCGGCAGCGAGCGGCGGCAGTTCATGGCCATCGAGCAGACGCCTCAGCGGCTGAAAGACGCCGTGCTGGCGGTGGAAGACTGGCACTTTTGCGAGCACAGCGGCATCAGCCTGCGTGGGCTGGCGCGTGCCACGCTGGCCAACCTCACCGGCGGCATGCCGCAAGGTGCGTCGACCATCACGCAGCAGGTGGCGCGCACCTTCTTCTTGTCGACCCGGCGCACGCCCGAGCGCAAGATCAAAGAGGCGCTGCTCTCGCTGCAGATCGAGCAGCGCTTAAGCAAAGACAAGATCCTGGAGCTGTATCTCAACCAGATCTTCCTGGGCCAGCGTGCCTACGGTTTTGCCGCCGCCTCGCACATCTACTTCGGCAAGCCGCTCGCCAGCCTGAGCCTGGCAGAGACGGCCATGCTTGCCGGTCTGCCGCAAAACCCGATCTACGCCAACCCCATTGCTAACGCCGAGCGTGCTCGCAAACGCCAGCTCATCGTGCTGGGGCGCATGAAGAGCGTGGGCCTGATCGACGACGCTGCCCACCGCGCCGCTGCGGCCGAGCGGCTGAGCTACCGCCGCGAGCAGCACACCGACGTGCACGCCGAGTTTGTCGCCGAGATGGCGCGCCAGGCGGTGTTTGAGCGCTTTGGCGAGCGCAGCTACCACGAAGGCTTTCGCGCGCACACCAGCCTGCGTGCGGCGGATCAAAAGGCCGCCTGGGCCGCGCTGCGCAGCGCCGTGCTCGCGCACGAACGCAAGCAGCCCTACACCGGCGCGGAAGACGAGGTCGACCTGCCCCAGGCCCTGGGCGACGAGGGGCCGGCGCTGGAGCGCGCTGCCGCGTTGGCGCTGAAGGACTACCAAGACGACGACGAGCTGCGCGTGGCCGTCGTATTGCGTGCCAGCCCGCGCGAGCTCGTCGCCCAGCTCGCCGACGGCCAGCGCGTGAACATCAGCGGCGACGGCCTGCGCCGAGCGCTAACCTCCAAGAGGTTGGCCATCTCGCGCGGCGCGGTGATTCGCGTGGCGCAGGAGCGCGGTGCTTCCACCTGGAGCGTGACGCAGTGGCCGCAAGCCCAGGGTGCCTTCGTGGCTCTGGACCCCGCCAGCGGCCGCGTGCGCGCGCTGGTGGGTGGTTTTGACTTTCGCCGCCAGCCCTTCAACCATGTCACCAGCGCCTGGCGCCAGCCCGGCTCGAGCCTCAAGCCCTTCTTGTATTCGGGCGCATTGGAGAGCGGTCTCATGCCCGAGAGCCTGATCGACGACGCGCCGCTGACCTTGCCTGACGGCAGCCCGCCGGCGTGGAACCCGAAAAATTCCGACGGCCGCTATGCCGGCGAGATCACGCTGCGCGAGGCACTGGCGCGCTCGAAAAACATGGTCAGCGTGCGGCTCTTGCAACACATCAGCTTGGGCGTGGCGCGGCCCTGGCTGGAACGCTTTGGCTTCGAGGCCGCGCGGCTGCCTGAGGACCTGACCCTGGCGCTAGGCACAGGCAGCACGACACCGCTGCAACTGGCCGGCGCCTACGCCGTGCTGGCCAATGGTGGGCACCGTGTGCAGCCGGTGGTCATCGAGCGCATCACCGACGCGCGTGGTGCCGTGATCTTTGAAGCCCCCGCCGCGCCGAAGCTTGACGAGAGCACGCGCGTGCTGCCCGCGCGCAATGCCTTCATCACCAGCAGTCTCTTGAACGAGGTCACCAAGAGCGGCACGGCCGCGCGTGTCGCGACGCAGCTAAAGCGCGGCGACTTGCAAGGCAAGACGGGCACCACCAACGACGCCGTCGACGCCTGGTTCGCCGGCTACCACGCCAGCCTGGTGGCGGTGGCCTGGATCGGCCACGACCAGCCGAAGAGCCTGGGTGTCGGCGAATCAGGCGGCGGCCTGGCGTTGCCGGCCTGGATCGACTTCATGACGCAAGCCTTGCGTGGCGTGCCTGAGCGCCAGGCTGAGCCGCCCGAGGGCGTGGTGCGTGGCGCTTACGACTGGCGTTATATGGAGTGGCAAAACGGCAGTGGGCCGCAGCGGCTGGGGCAGGAAGGTGACGTGACACCTGCAGCCGCAGCGACCGACAGCGAGCCTGTCAAGACGCCGCCTTGAGGGCGCTTTGCTCCAACACCCTTGCGGGGGGAGGGAGCAAGTCAATCACAGCGCCGGCGCAATGCTCTCCGCGTAGTCGTACAAGGCCGCGAGCAGCCCCTGCCCACGCTCATCCGCAGCCTCCGCCAGCCTGTCAATCTGATCGAAGTACGCGGACAGCGTCAGCGCGCCCCCAGCGCCGCCGTGCAAGCGCTCGCCGCAATGCCGCAGCCAGCGTGCCAGCTCGTCTTCACCCAGGCTTTGCACATGGTTGCGTGCGCGAAAGCGAAAGAGCAGCTCGTCCAGGCGCTCATCACGAAACGCGGGTTTGGACTTGGCCAGTGCTTCGGGTGTTAGTTTG
>JANMMH010000109.1:0-7142 GCA_031373055.1 Rubrivivax sp.
AGGAGCAGCCGCTCAACACCCAAACCGAAGCCCACCCCGGGTGCGGGCTTGCCGCCGAGCTGGCCGATGAGCCCGTCGTAGCGCCCGCCACCACAGACCGTGCCTTGCGCGCCGAGGTGGTCAGTGACCCACTCGAAGACCGTGAGGTTGTAGTAGTCCATGCCACGCACCAGGCGCGGGTTGATGCGGTAGGGCAAGCCGGCCGCATCCAGCGCCGCGCGCAATCCTGCGAAGTGCGCCAGCGACGCTTCGCCCAAAGAGTCCAGCAACTGCGGCGCGGCTTCGATCACCGGCTGCATGTGCGGGTTCCTGCTGTCGAGGATGCGCAGCGGGTTGCTGTACAGGCGCCGGCGTGCGTCGTCGTCCAGCACCGAGGCGTGGGCTTCGAAGTGGGCGATGAGCGCGGCGCGGTGGGCCAGGCGCTCGTCGGTCTGGCCCAGGCTGTTGAGCTCCAGGCGCACGTCGCGGCCTTCCACCATGCCCAGCTCGCGCCACAGCGCGCGCAGCATCAAGATCAACTCGGCGTCCACATCCGGGCCGGCGTGCCCCAGCGCTTCGGCGTCGAACTGATTGAATTGGCGGTAACGGCCTTTTTGTGGCCGCTCGTGGCGGAACATAGGCCCCATGGTCCACAAGCGCAGCGGCCCGTTGTAGAGCGCGTTGTGCTCGTTCATGGCGCGCACGATGCCGGCCGTGCCCTCGGGGCGCAGCGTCAGGCGGTCGCCATTGAGCGCGTCGGCGAAGGAATACATCTCCCGCTCGACGATGTCGGTCACCTCACCGAGGCCACGCACAAAGAGTGCGGTGGGCTCCACGATGGGCGTGCGCACATTGCGGTAGCCGTAGCGGCGCATAAGGCGGCGCACGATGTCTTCAAACCACTCCCAGCGCGCCGATTCCGGCGGCAGGATGTCGTTCATGCCTTTGACGGCCTGGATGAGTTCGGGCATGGGGTTCAACGTTGTCTTGGCCTGTCGCAGGCCGCTGTGTCAGGGATACGAGCTGGGGCTCAGTGCGTCACTGCGCTCGCGTTAAAGCGCCGCTCGATGTAGTCCTCCACCAGCTTGTGGAAGTCGCTGGCGATGTGGTCGCCGCGCAAGGTAAGCGCCTTCTCGCCATCGATAAAGACGGGCGCGGCCGGCGCTTCACCAGTGCCTGGCAGGCTGATGCCGATGTCTGCATGTTTGCTCTCACCGGGCCCATTGACGATGCAGCCCATCACCGCCACGCGCAGGTTTTCGACACCGGGGTATCGGCTCTTCCACACCGGCATCATGGCACGCAGATGGTCGTCAATCTGCTTGGCTAACACTTGAAAGGTGGTGCTGGTGGTGCGGCCGCAACCTGGGCAGGCGGTGACACTCGGGTTGAAGTTGCGCAGGCCCAGCGATTGGAGGATCTCTAACGCCACCACCACCTCTTGCGTGCGCGCTTCGCCGGGTTGCGGCGTCAGGCTGACACGAATGGTGTCGCCGATGCCTTCTTGCAAGAGCAGTGCCAGCGCCGTACTGGAGGCCACCGTGCCCTTGGTGCCCATGCCAGCTTCGGTCAGGCCTAGGTGCAACGCGTAGTCACAGCGCCGCGCCAGTGCTCGGTAGACCGACACCAGATCTTGCACGCCGCTTACCTTGCAGCTGATGATGACCTGGTTGGCATCCATGCCGAGCTCGCGCGCATAGTCCGCAGAGCTGATGGCCGACTGCACCAGCGCCTGGTACATCACCTGCTTGGCTTCCCAGGGCCGCGCGCGTTGGGCGTTTTCGTCCATCAGCGTGGCCAGCAATTCCTGGTCAAGGCTGCCCCAGTTGACGCCGATGCGCACCACCTTGTCGTGGCGCATCGCCGCTTCAATCATCTGGCCGAACTGGCGGTCGCGCTTGTCGCCCTTGCCCACGTTGCCCGGGTTGATGCGGTACTTCGAGAGTGCCGCGGCCATGGCCGGATAGTCGGTGAGAAGTCGGTGGCCGTTGTAGTGAAAGTCGCCCACCAGCGGGACGTTGACGCCCATGCGGTCGAGCTGCTCGCGAATAAAGGGTACGGCCTCGGCGGCCTCGGGTGTGTTCACCGTGATGCGCACGAGCTCACTTCCGGCGAGGGCCAGCTCCTTGACCTGAATCGCCGTGCCGACCGCGTCGACCGTGTCGGTGTTGGTCATGGACTGCACGCGCACCGGTGCGTCCCCGCCAATAGTCACGACATGCGCGCCCCACGCCACGCGGGCCTGGCGGCTGCGCCGCGCTGCGGGTTGCGCGGCGGCGATGGCTTCATCAAGGTGGGTGTCGGCCATTTCAGTTCAGCTCCAGCCGGGCGACGTTGTCGCGCTGCCCTGTGGTCACGTCCACCGGCTTGCCGCGAAAGACGACGCGCGTGACGGCCGCGTTGCCGATGGTTAGGCGCAGTGGCGCGGCGCCGTCCACACCGATGGTTTCGCCGCGCTGCACGTTGCGTGACAACAGGATGCGGCCCGCGCCGTCGCGCACCTCCACCCAAGAGACGTCAGTGGCCGAGAGCTGCAAGGCTGCGGCGGCCGCAGCGC
This sequence comes from Rubrivivax sp., assembly GCA_031373055.1. Taxonomy (GTDB): domain Bacteria; phylum Pseudomonadota; class Gammaproteobacteria; order Burkholderiales; family Burkholderiaceae_C; genus Rubrivivax. The sequence continues at coordinate 2,537 of JANMMH010000109.1, forward strand.
TGGCGGTGCTTGCCGCCTGCGCCGACGGGGCCGCCGCCGGCGCGCCGTGAGTGACCTCCACCAGCGCGGGCGCTGGCCCAGGCGCAGATGCACTTGCCGCAGGCGTCGGTGCTGGCGTTGAAACCGCAGCAAGCGCGGGTGCCGATGCCGGTGTCGGCGCAGTGTTCACGACCGCCGCGACGACCGGCGCAGCAGGGTCCGCCGCCACGGGCGCGCGCTCGAACTGCAGCCAGCTCGTCGGCAGCAAGAACGTCACCACGGCAGCCACCAACAGCACGCCGCCGGCCCACAACAAGCTGCGCTGTGCGATGGCCGCAAGGGCACCTTCCTCACGCGCCGTGCGGTCGCGAAAGGGGGCGTTGAGCCGGCCAGAGACATGGTCAAGGTCGACCGCCTTAGCCGGTGGCAGCAAGGCCAATATCGGCGTGGCATCGACGCGCAGCGCACGGCACACCGACTGCGCCAGCGCACGCGTGAAGATCGCGCCCGAGAGCTCGTCCCAGCGATCGTTTTCCAGGGCGTCGAGCTTGCGCGGCGCGACCTTGATCGACGCGGCGAGCGCAGCGATGTGCAAGCCCTGCTTTTCGCGCGCTGCGCGCAGCAGACCACCCGCAGTGAGCGTGGTCCTCTCGCTACTCATCAAAGCGACCCCTCTCGAACTGCAAGGCCTCAGGTGACTGCGGGAACCGGTCGCGCAGTTGACGGCCAAATGTCTGCACACCTTGCGTGTTAGCCAAACGGTGTTCGATACGCGTGGCCAGCCACAGCGACTGTGCGCTGCTCAGGTCGGGGTTGGCGTTGATGCGCCCCACGTAGAAGCGCGCGCGCACCAGCTCACCGCGGCGCAACAGCACTTCACCAAGGTTGAAGGCCGTGGTCGGGTTGCCGGGGTCGAGCTCGTAGGCGCGCGACAAGCTGCGCTCGGCCTCAGCCCAGCGCCCATTGCGCGCCTGGCACACGCCCAGCGCGAAGGTGGTGCGTGAAATACCCAGGTACTGCGGCTGCGCGATGGCTGCGTGGAACTGGCGCTCGGCGTCGTCGAAGCGGCGCTCCTGGCATAGGAACCAGCCGTGGTTATGCAGGGTGTCGGCGTCGCGCGGGTTGAGCTGCAGGGCGCGCTGAAAGTTTTCTTCGGCCAGCCGCGTTTCACCCATGTTGGCGTAAATCAGCCCGCGCAGGTTGTAGGCCTCGGTGAGGTCGGGCTTGGCCGCCAGCGCCTGCTTGACTTCGTCCAGCGCGGTGGCCATCTGGCCACGACCGAAGTAGGCCGAGGCCAGCTCCATGCGCACACGCGCGCGCCGCTCGCCGTCGCTTTGGTCGGAGTCGGTGCGCAGCTCGCGCGACGGCGCTTGCTCGCCGGTGGGCGTGGCGCAGGCACCAAGCACGAGGCAGCTAACGCTCAAGATGGCCGCAGCCCAACTACGCATCAACGCGCTCCTCTGGCCGGCACAACGGCGCCTTCACGCGCGGCGTGACGCGTGCTGTCGCGCACGATGGGAATCACCTCTCGGCGCAGCGCCAAGCGCTCGCGCGCATGTGTGCGGTCTTGCACTTCACCCGCCAGCTGGCCACAAGCCGCGTCGATGTCGTCACCGCGCGTCTTGCGCACAGTAGTCACGATGCCCGCAGCCTGCAGCACCGCCGCAAACGCCGCCACGCGCTCAGCCGAGGAGCGATGCAGCCCGGAGGCCGGGAAGGGGTTGAACGGAATCAGGTTGATCTTGCAGGGCACCTCACGCACGCATTCGATCAGCTCGCGCGCCAAGGCCGGCGTGTCGTTGACGCCGTCAAGCATGCAGTACTCGAAGGTAATGAAGTCGCGCGGTGCGGCGCTGAGGTAGCGCTTGCAGGCATCGAGCAACTCCGCAATCGGGTACTTGCGATTCAGCGGCACCAGCGATTCGCGCAAGGCGTCGTTGGGCGCGTGCAGCGACACCGCCAGCGCCACCGGGCAGTTGTCGCGCAGGCGGTCGATCATGGGCACCACACCAGAGGTGGAGACCGTCACGCGCCGGCGCGACAGGCCATAAGCGTGGTCGTCGAGCATGACACGCAGCGCGGGAACAAGTGCGGCGTAGTTCTGCAGTGGCTCGCCCATGCCCATCATCACGACGTTGTCGATAGCGCGCTCGCCCGCAGCCAGGCCAAGATGCTTGCGCAAACGATGTTCGGCAAACCACAGCTGCGCCACGATCTCGCCACTGCGCAGGTTGCGTGAAAAACCCTGGTGTCCGGTCGAGCAAAAACGGCAGCCCACGGCGCAACCGGCTTGCGAGGACACACACAGCGTGCCGCGCTCGGCCGAGGGAATGAAGACGGTCTCGACAGCGTTGCCCGCGCCAACGTCAAACAGCCACTTGATGGTGCCGTCGGCCGAGACATGTTCCGACAAGAGCGGCAGCGGCTGTAGCCGCGCCGTGCCCGTGAGCTTGTCGCGCAAGGAGCGCGCCAGGTCCGACATCTGGTTGAAGTCGGACGCGCCCTTTTGGTGGATCCAGCGGAAGAGCTGCACGGCGCGAAAGCGCTTCTCGCCCAGGCCTTCGACAAACGCCACCGTCGCCGCAAGGTCCAGGTCGAGCAGATCAACCACGGGTGGCTCCCGACGCGGCGCGCAGGCGCCGCACCCTCAAGCAGACGCCGTGGATCCGGCTATGCCGGTCCACCAGCGTCGCCCCCCTGGGGGGGAGCGCCGCAGGCGCTTCGGGGGGGAGCAACATCTTCACCTGCTGTAAACGTTCATGCCAGGGAAGAAGAATCCGATCTCGACGGCGGCCGTTTCAGCCGCGTCCGAGCCGTGCACGGCGTTGGCGTCGATGCTGTCGGCAAAGTCAGCGCGGATCGTGCCTTTGTCAGCCTTCTTGGGGTCGGTAGCGCCCATCAGTTCGCGGTTCTTGAGGATGGCGTTTTCGCCCTCCAGTGCCTGGATCATCACCGGGCCCGAAATCATGAACGACACCAGGTCGTTGAAGAACGGGCGCGCCTTGTGCACGGCGTAAAAGGCTTCAGCGTCCTGGCGCGAAAGGTGCGCCATGCGGGCGGCCACGACCTTCAGGCCGGCGCCTTCAAAACGCGCGTATATCTGGCCGATGACGTTCTTGGCTACGGCGTCGGGCTTGATGATGGACAGGGTGCGTTCGATGGCCATGAATGTTCTCTCTTCGGTACAAGGGTTTGCGGTTTGACAAAGCTTCTGATTTTATGCGCGGCGATGGGCACGGGCGTGACACCCTCGCACCGTCGTGACCGGACTTGACTAAGGCTTGCGGCCGCGACCGCCTTGGCCGCCGCGGCTTGGGCCGCTGCCTCCCCCGCCTCCCCCACCACCGCCGCGTCCGCCGCGACCACCACCGCCTTTGCGGCGCAGCGCGTCAGCGCCGATGTAGCCCGACGAGGTCTGCATGGGGTCCGGCTGGCGCTGCGAGCCATCACCAGCCTTGCCGCCTCGGCCCCCGCTGCGGCCACCACGGCCACCCGCGCCGCCCTTGTGCCCGCCTTGCGGCTTGGGCGCAAAGCGCTTGTCGTACGTCTGCTGCAGGGGGTTGGGAATGGGCCCGTCGTCGGGCACGTCGCGCTGTGGCGTGCGTGCTTGCTGCATCGCGCGCTTGTCGAAGGTTTGTTGCAGGGGGTTGGGGATGGGGCCGTCGTCGGGGATGTCGCGACGTGTCGCCCGCGCCTGCTGGATCGCGCGCTTGTCGAAGGTCTGCTGCAAGGGGTTGGGAATGAGACCAGGGTCGCCATGCTCGCGGCCTTCGGCGCGGTCACCACGATCACCACGATCGGGCCGATCCGGACGATCGGGCCGTGGCGGTCGCGGCCCGCGCTCGGGCCGTGGGCCACGCGGTGGGCGCTGTTCAATGGGGCCGCGATCGCCTCGATCGGCACGTTCGGGCCCCTGCCCCGGGCCGCGTTCGGCCACAGCGTTGGGGGCACGATCCGGCCCACGTTCGCCGCCACGATCACCACCACGGCCACGGCGCCCGCCGCGTTTGCCGCGTCGCGGCCCGCCGTCTCTTTCGACACCACGTTCGCCTTCACGCTCACCCGTGCGCTCACCCTGCGGCCCGCGCTCGTGCGACCGCGCGCCTTCATGCTCGACTTGCGTGACGTGGCGCAGCGTGGCCACGTCGTTGTCACCCAGGTCAACCCAAACACCACGGCGCAAACCGCGCGGCAACACCACCGTGCCGTAGCGAATGCGGATGAGCCGGCTCACGGCGTGCCCTGCGGCCTCGAAAAGCTTGCGCACTTCGCGGTTGCGGCCTTCGGTGATGACCACGCGGTACCAATGGTTCACGCCTTCGCCACCGCCGTCTTCAATGCTCTTGAAGGCACAGTGCTGGCCGTCTACCGCCACGCCCTCGAGCAAGCGCGCTTTGGCCTCGGGCTCGAGCACGCCCAGCGAGCGCACGGCGTACTCACGCTCGATGCCAAAGCGCGGGTGCATCAGCCGGTTGGCTAGCTCTCCAGAGTTGGTGAAGAGCAGCAGGCCTTCGGTGTTGATGTCCAGCCGCCCCACCGACTGCCACTTGCCGTGATGCAGGCGCGGCAGGCGGCGAAACACGGTCGGGCGCTGCTGCGGGTCGTCGTGTGTGACGACCTCGCCAGC
>JANMMH010000156.1:0-4102 GCA_031373055.1 Rubrivivax sp.
GCGCCAGCGGCGCGTACTACATCGCTGTCGCGGCCGACGAGATTTATGTCGACAAGGCCAGCATCGTGGGCAGCATCGGCGTGCTGATGGACGGCTTTGGCTTCACCGGCCTGATGGAGAAACTCGGCGTCGAGCGCCGGCTGCTTACCGCCGGCAGCAACAAAGGCATGCTCGACCCCTTCAGCCCGCAAAACGAAAAGCAGACGGCGTTTGCGAAGGCCATGATCGGGCAGATCCACCAGCAGTTCATCAACGTCGTGAAGGCCGGGCGCGGTGACCGGCTCAAAGAAACGCCCGAGACCTTCTCGGGCCTGTTCTGGAACGGCGAAGAGGCCGTGCGCATCGGCCTGGCCGACAAGATCGGCAATGTTGACCATGTTGCGCGTGACGTCATCAAGGCCGAAGAGATCATCGACTACACGCCGCGCGACAACGTCGCCGAGCGCCTGGCCAAGCGCTTCGGTGCGGCGGTGGGCAGCGGTGCCGTGAAGGCGCTGCGCGAGATGGCGCCACTTCGCTAACCGGCAAGGTACGCGCAAGATGATGACGCCAGAGCAGCGTGCGGTGCTGCCACAGTACCTGCTGCCCAAGCAGGCCTTGACGATGTTTGCCGGCTGGGTGGCTTGCGCGCGCGGTGGTGCCGTGACGACGGCCATCATCCGCAACTTTGTGGCGCGCTACGGCGTGAACATGAACGAGGCTGCGCAGCCCGACATCGCCACCTACCCGAGCTTCAACGAGTTCTTCACGCGTGCACTCAAACCGGGTGTGAGACCGCTGGCAACGGCTGACCTGGTGTGCCCGGTCGACGGCGCCATCAGCCAATTCGGTCGCATCGACGGCGAGCGCATCTTCCAGGCCAAAGGCCACGACTACACGACGAGCGCACTGCTCGGTGGCGACGGCGCCTTGGCCGCTCATTTCCACGGCGGCCACTTCGCCACGCTGTACTTGAGCCCCAAGGACTACCACCGCATCCACATGCCTCGCGCGGGCAAGTTGCTGCGCATGATCCACGTGCCCGGCGCGCTCTTTTCGGTGAACCCGACCACGGCGCGCGGCGTGCCTGGGCTCTTTGCGCGCAACGAGCGCGTGGTGTGCGTCTTCGACGGCGCGGCCGGTCCCTGGGTGCTGGTGCTGGTGGGCGCCACCATCGTCGGCAGCATGGCCACGGTGTGGCATGGCGTGGTCAATCCGCCGCGCACGGGCTCCGTTCGTGATTGGCGTTATGTCGATCAGGATGTACGACTTACCCAGGGCGCCGAGATGGGCCGCTTCTTGCTCGGCTCCACGGTGGTGATGCTCTTCCCGCAAGGCCCGCTTCGCTGGAACCCGCGCTGGGCGCCCGGCGCGGCCGTTCGCATGGGCGAGGCCATGGCCGAGCGCGGCGCCGCGTGAACACCGCACGCTGGGCGCCAATGCTGCTGTGGGTGGTGCCGGCGCTGTGGTCGACAAACTACCTGGTGGCGCGGCTGGCGCAGGGCGTGGTCACGCCGCACGTGCTGGCGCTGGGGCGCTGGTCTCTAGCCATGCTGCTGCTCTTGCCATGGGTCGCGCGCGAGCTCATCGAGGCCTGGCCACGTTGGCGCCACGAGTGGCGCCAGTTGCTGGTGCTGGGGGCGTTGGGCATGTGGATCTGCGGCGCTTTTGTCTATCAGGGCGGGCTCAGCACGACGGCCACCAACATTGCGCTGCTGTACGCGGTGACGCCGGTGGCCATTGCAGCGGCCAGCGTCTGGCTGCTGCATGAACGCATGAGCGGTGCACAGCGCGTGGCGGTGGCCTTTGCTTTGCTGGGCGTGCTGCTGGTCATTGCCAAGGGCCAGCTCCTCAACCTGCTGGCGGTGCAGTGGTCGGCGGGCGACGCCTGGATCGTCGCCGCCGCGACCTCGTGGACGGCGTATTCCTTGCTGCTCAAGCACTGGCGCTCGAGCCTGTCGCCGCTGGCGCGGCTGGTGGCCATCATCGGCGGCGGTGTCGTGGTGCTGCTGCCCTTCACCGCCTTCGAGGTGGCCCTCGTGGCGCAGCCCGCATGGAGCGTGAAGGCGACGCTGCTCATCGTTGTGGCCGCGCTCGTGCCTGGTGTCTTGTCCTATGGTGCCTTCTCGCTGCTGCAGCGCGAACTCGGGGCCTCGCGCACGGCCTTGATGATCTACCTGGCCCCCGTCTACGGCGCCTTTGGCGCATGGGTCGTGCTGGGCGAGCGCCCGGGTTGGCACCATGCCGCCGGCGCGGCACTCATCCTGCCCAGCATCTGGCTGGCGACACGGCGCTGAACGCGCGAGAGGCCCTTCCATGCGCACGTGCTTGCTCCTTTTACTTGCCCTGGCGCTGCCCAGCCACGCGCACGACAGCTGGTTCGAGGTGCTGCCCAGCGCGCGCGCCGACGAGCTACGGCTGGCACTGGGCACCGGCAACCGTTTCCCCAAGCTTGAGAGCACCGTGGGTGCGGGCGCGCTGGACAAGCATGGCTGCCGCCACGGCGAGGCAGCGCCTGTGCCCATTCGGGTCCAGCGCGACACCCCCGTGGCGGTGTTGCTGAACGCGCGCCCGGTGAATGCTGCAAGCCGCAAGGCGGGCCACGGCGCCATCACCTGCTGGGCGCAGCTGGTGGCGTTTGATGTGACGATTGACGCCAGCACGGTCGAGATCTACTTCAAGGAAATCAAGCCGCCGCCGGCCGTGCGTGAAGCTTGGCGCGAGATGCTCGCGCGCGGTGTGCGCTGGCAAGAGCGCTACACCAAGCACGTTCGGCTTGAACGTTATGACGCGCGCCTGGGTGAGGCCGAGCCGCCTGCGGCCATGCCCGCGCCGATGGGCCTGGACATCGTGCTCGACGGCCCCTCGCGTCCGCCGCGCGCCGGCAGCCAGCTCAGCTTCCAGGTGCTGCGCGATGGCCAACCGCTGCCTGACTTCGCCGTTGAGCTGCAAAGTGCGCTCACACCCATCGGCCAGTGGCTCACCACCGACGCGCAAGGCCGCGCCAGCGTGCGTTTGCCACTCGCAGGCGGCTACCTCTTGCGTGGTGTCGACCTGCGCCTGTCAGCCAGCGTGCCCGACACCTGGGAGAGCCGCTTCGTGATGCTTGGTTTTGAGGCCGTCAAGCATTGAAGATGACGACACCGAAGGCGCGCTCGACCAGCCATACCGCCGCCAAGAGCGCGATCACCAGCGAGCCCAGCTGCATGACCACGCGCCGGTAAAACGGCGTGGCGCGCAACGCAAAGGCCAGCGGTAAGAACGCCGATACGATGGCCAGCTGGCCGAGCTCCACGCCAAGGTTGAAGGCCACCAGCGCCAGCACCAGCGCGCCTTGCGGCAAGCCCAGCTCGGCCAACACGGTGGCAAAACCAAAGCCGTGGATGAGTCCGAAGCCGAAGGCCACCATCCAACGCCGGCCGTGAAAGAGCGGCCAGACGTTGTTCAGCGCGGCCAGCACCACCGACGCGGCGATCGTTGACTCCACCAGCGCCGATGGCAGCTCCACGACACGCAGCGAGGCCAGCGTCAAGGTGATCGAGTGCGCCAGCGTGAAGGCGGTGACGATCTTCAGCACGTCGATGAACGCCACGCGAAGGCTCGTCACCGGCGCCCAGCCCGGAGTGCGCCACACCAGCACAGCGGGCAAAAGCAGGGCCAGCAAAAAGAGGATGTGGTCAAGGCCGATCCAGATGTGCCATACACCTTCACGCACATAGGTCGTGAACTGCGCCAGGCGGCTGGGCGCTTGCAGGCTGAAGCGCTGCGTGCCGGCGGCGGGCTCCAGCACCACGCTTTGTGCGCCCGCGCCACTGTCCAGCTTCAAGAGTCCGCGGTGCAGCGGGTCGAGCTCCGCGAAGAGCGTATAGCTAACATCCAAGATGCTGGGCGTCTGCTCGCAGGCCAGGCTGAAGTTCAGCACGGTGTACGCGCCGTCGCTGTGTTGGTCGACGAGCTGCTCACCAGCGCTGGCGCGGCAAGGCTGGCCAGCGCTTTGCACCGCGAGCCGCGCCAAGGCGTAGGAGGCGATGTCGGCGTGGCGTGCGCGCAGCTCGCCCCAGGTGATGTCGCCGTCGCCGTTGGCGTCCAAGCCGATGGCGTGGTCGAGGTCGCGCAGGGCGAT
>JANMMH010000658.1:0-4253 GCA_031373055.1 Rubrivivax sp.
CCACGACCTTCGTGGTGAATCTTAAGCATGATGTGCGTGGATGTTTCCAGGTCGCGCTGGAAGTATTGCTGCAGCACCATCACGACGAATTCCATCGGCGTGTAGTCGTCGTTCAAGAGCACCACCTGGTACAGCGACGGTGGTTTGGTGCGTGCCTTCTTACGCTCGACGACCACCGTGCCGCCACCGTCCCGGTCGGGGCGGATCACAGGCGGCGCAGGGGGCTGCGCGGGGGTTTCATCAGGCATGTGGCATTCTATCGACAGCGGCTTTGCGCACCTGGATGTAGGGGCACCTGCGCCGTGGCGACTGCGCTGCATATTGCCGCGATCTCGCCGACTTCAAGTGGCGACATTCGGGTAACGACAGCCGACTAAGGCCTCGAGCGCGCGCGGTTGATGGCGCCATCGGCAGCGCCACCAAACCATCTCACCACTCGCGCAACTTCGCCCGCAGCCGCGCAATCGACTGGCTATGCAACTGGCAGACGCGGCTCTCGGTCACGTGCAACACGGCAGCGATCTCTTTCAAGTTCATGTCGTGCTCGTAGTACATGCTCATTACGTACTGCTCGCGCTCGGGCAGGTTCTTGATGGCCTCGACCAGGGCCTCGCGCATGCGCTGGTCTTCAAGGCGGTTGAGCGGGCTGGAATCTTCGTCGGCGACGTGGCGGTCAAGGTAGTCCTCTTCGCCTTCGCTGCCATTCATGTCTTCCAGGAAGATGAGCTGGGTGCCACGCACCTTGCCCAGGAGCTCCTGGTATTCAACGAGCGACATACCCATCTCGCGCGAGATTTCACTCTCGCTCGGTGCGCGGCCGAGTTTTTGTTCGAGCTTGTGCACCGCCGTCTCGATGCTGCGCTGGTGGCGGCGGTCGCCGCGGCTCATCCAGTCGTTGCCGCGCAATTCATCAAGCATGGCGCCGCGAATGCGCTGCGTGGCGAAGGTTTCGAATTGCACGCCTTGCGCGGCGTCGAAGCGTGTCAGCGCGTCACTCAGGCCGATCATGCCGACCTGGATCAGGTCGTCGAGCTCCACGTTGGCCGGCAGCTTGGCGATCATCTGGTGCGCCAGCCGGCGCACCAGCGGGCTGTATTGCTTGAGCAAGGCGCTGCCGTCGAGTTGTCCCTTGGCGGTGTACATAGGTGGTGGCTTTCAGAGAATCAGGACAGCGTGGCAAACCACGAGGGCGCGCTGGCAGCAGCGGCGCGCATGGGCGTCGACGAAGACGCTAACGAAGATACTGAGTGCACAGGCTCCTGCCCCAGGTGGCGCTGGGCGAGCAAGAGCTGGCACAGGTCGGCGCCGGCAGGCTCGGTGACGTCCACCGCAGGGTCAATCTGCGCCCAGCCGTGTTGCAGCGAGCCCATAAAACTTTCGGCGCAACTGGCCAGGCTGGTGACGATGGCGGGCGCGCGGCGGCTGCCAAGCGGCGCCACCATCAGCACATCGAAGGTGCGCATACCGCAGCGTTGCGCCAGCACCTTCACTGCCGCGTAGGCGTGTTTGACGGCGTCGACATGGTCGGAGGTGATGAGCACCGGGCGCAGCTCACAGTGCATGAACACGCGCGCCAGGTCCAGCACCTCACCGTGCAGCACCACCGTGTCGGCCGTGGGTGCCACGCGGCCGAGCGCCGTCAACAGACCGGCCGCCGAACCACGGGTGTCGACATGGCGGCGCGGCTGGCCGCGCGCGGCGAGATACGCGGTGCGTGGGTCGAGCTGTTCGACGCAGGCGGCCAGGTCGACATAGGCCAGCTCGGGCGCGGGTGGTGAGGCGTCTGCCGCGTCGACCAGCAAGGTGTTGGCACCACCGGCGGCCAGCGCGGTGGTGATGCGCTCGAGCACGACGCTGGCAAACGCGACATGCGGGTTGGCGATCAAAGGCACGATGTGTCGCACGCGCCCGGCGAACATGGCGCGCAGGCCGGCGGCCTGGTCGACGGGTGTGAATGAGCGTGGGGGTGGCATCAGCGCGTCACTGCATCACGGCCGCACGGGCGGCCACAGGCACGGGGTGCGGCACGCCGGCAAACACCAGGTTCATCTCAGAGCTGTCATGGCGCCAGGCCGGCGCGGCGTGGCTGCGCAGTGCGCGCTGCACCAGCGCGTGCGCCGACAGGATGTGCCAGTCTTCAGGCACACGTTGACCGTTTGCGACGGCCAGTACCTTGAGCTTGTGGCGGATGAGCACGTCCAGCGCAGGTGCGAGCTTCACGGCTTCGTCGATCTTCGACAAGATGACGCCACGGCAGCTGGCCGCGCCGTAAGCCGAGATCACGTCTTCGAAGGTTTCGCCTTGTGCCGCCGCGTTCATCACCAGCAGTTTTTGCACCGAGGCGTGTTGCAGCATGTCCAGCAGCTCACGTGTACGCGCGTCGCGCTGCGCCATGCCGGCGGTGTCGATGAGCACCATCTTCTTGCCGGCAAAGAGCTCCAGCAAGTCTTCGAGCGAAGCGCGGTCATGCGCCATGTGGACGGGCACGCCCAGGATGCGGCCATAGGCACGCAGCTGGTCGTGCGCGCCCACGCGGTAGGCGTCCAGCGTGATCAAGCCGAGCTGCGTGGCGCCATGGCGCGCGGCGAAGGCGGCGGCGAGCTTGGCCGTGCTGGTGGTCTTGCCGACACCGGTGGAGCCGATCAGCGCGTAGACGCCACCGTGCTCTTCAAGTGCGGGCACTTTTTCGCCGGTGCTGAGGTTGCGCTCAAGCACGCCGCTGGCCCAGGCCAAGGGGTCACCGTCGGCAGGCAGGCTCTCGGCCAGGCGGCGAATGAGCTGAGGCGAAAAGCCATGCTCCAAAAGCGTTTGCGTCAGCAGCGCGTGGCGGGGCTGACGTTGCAGTTTTTCCATGAAGGCCAAGGCGCCGAAACGCTGCTCGATGAGACCACGCATGGAGCGCAGTTCATGAATCATCTCGGCGTCGTCATGGCGCGAGCCGTGGTCGGCCAGCGTAGGCACCGGCATCGGCTTGGCGGCGGGCGCGGGCTTGCGCTGCGGCTGCTGCGGCGTTGGCGGTTGCACGCGCGCGACGGGCACACGTATCTCTTCGTGCAGCACGGGCACGCTGCGTGTGGGTTGCGGTGGGGCTGCGGCAGCTGCGGCCGTGTTGGCAGTCGGCGGCACGGTTCCTGCGGCACGCGCACGCAGCAGCGAGCTCACCACCGGGTTGCCCGTAGCCGTGGGTGCGGCCACGGGTGCGGCCACAGGCGCGGCGGCGGCCAGCTCGGTCTGGCGGCGCTTGAGCATGCGTTCACGCACGTAGTCCTGGAACGACAGCGTGCTCATGGCCATCTCGGCCACGTCTTGCTCGACTGTGCTGCCCATCATGGGCTCTTCACGCATGGGTTCAGTGGCACGTGGCGCAGCGGTTTTGCCGGTTGCGGTGGTCGCGCCCACCGCCGCCGCCATGCGTTCGGCCAGCGTGGGCCGAGTTTTGGCGGGCTTCATCGGCGCTGCATCGACTTGGCGCACTTCAGGGGCGTCGATGCGCTCAAGCTGCAACACGCTCTCAGGCGCCATGGCCAGCACCTCGATGCCCTCGGCGCAGGGCTTGGTAGACATCACGACGGCGTCTTCACCGAAGGCTTGTTTCACCATCGCTAACGCCTCGCGTGAGGTGCGGGCAGTAAAGCGTTTCATGTTCATACGGTGCCTCCGATGATCGAGCCGATGCGGATGGAATGCGTTTCAGGAATCTCGCTGTGCCCCAGCACCTTCAGGCGCGGTGCGGCACGGCGCAGTAGCCGCGCCATCGGTGCGCGGATGATGTCGGGCACGAGCAGGCAGGCCGGCACGCCCAGGTCTTCTTGGCGCTTGGCGTTGTCAGCTGCACTCTTGGCCAGGGTGTCGGCAACGCCAGGGTCAAGTGCTGCGCCATGCGGCGAGTTCAGCGCCTGCGCCACCAGGCGCTCGAGCTCGGGCTCCAGCGCAATCACGTCGAGCTCACGCGTGGGCCCGTAGATCTGCTGCACGATGGCCGGCGCCAGGTGCACGCGGATGCGCCGTGCCAGCTCCGTCGGCTCGGTCACGGTGGCGGCATGTTCGGCCAGGCATTCGACGATGGAGCGCATGTCGCGGATGTGCACGCCCTCTTCCAGCAAGAGCTGCAAAACCTTTTGCAATGTGGCGATGCCAACCATCTTCGGGATCACGTCTTCAATCAAATTCGGGGCCAGTTTGGTGACATGCTCAACGAGCTGCTGGGTTTCGACACGGCCCAGCAATTTGGCGGCATTCACCTGCATCAAGTG
>JANMMH010000175.1:0-2829 GCA_031373055.1 Rubrivivax sp.
GCCGAAGGATTCGGTCAGCGGCGCCTTCGAGGTCTTGCCTTCGGCCTTCATGCGCGTGAACGCGGGCGACTCGCTGAGCTTCAAGCGGATCCACACCGACACGGCGAGCAAGATGCCCGACATGGCGTACGGAATGCGCCAACCCCAGGCGGCGAATTCCTTCTCGCCAAGGTAGGTGCGTGTGCCCAGGATGACCATCAGCGCGAGCATCAGGCCCACCGTGGCGGTGGTCTGAATCCAGGCCGTGTAGGCGCCGCGCTTGCCGTGGGGCGCGTGCTCGGCCACGTCGCTGGCGGCACCGCCGGAGTCACCACCGAGCCCCAGACCTTGCAGCAGCCGCAAGCCAATCAGCGCGATGGGAGCGACGATGCCCCAGGTGGCGTAGGTCGGCAAGAAGGCGACGAGGAAGGTCGACAGACCCATGATCAGGATCGTCACCAAGAAGGTGTACTTGCGCCCGACCAGGTCGCCCAGGCGGCCAAAGATGATGGCGCCGAAAGGCCGCACCGCAAAGCCAGCGGCGAAGGCCAGCAGGGTGAAGATGTCGCGCGTGGCGGGGTCGAGTGCGGTGAAGAAGTTGGCCGCGATGATGGCCGACATCACACCGAAGAGGTAGAAGTCGTACCACTCGAAGATGGTGCCTAAGGACGAGGCCAGGATGACGCGCTTTTCGTCGCTGGTCATGGGCCGGGGTTCGGCATGGGGCGAACCGGGTGGTCGCGCTTGGGTCAATTCCATGGTGAGGGTCTCCGCGTAGGCCAGCGTGGGAGACGTTCCCAGTGCTTGGCAAGTGCGAAGGGTTGCAAATGGCACTGACGACGCGCTGACGGGTAGTGTCTTTGGGCTTGTCAAGTTGGCGTCAGCAAAGGTCCATTTCACCTATGGCTTTAGGGCGAGGCAGCGTGTCACGCGAACGGCCCACCGAGTCGCCGAATTCGGGTTTACGTGGAGACGAAAAACCCGACAACACAGCGCGCAGGGAAAACACTAATCTCCGTAACCTCCGGCAATGACCTTGCTGTAAGAAACGAGTAAGCCGGCAGTTCAACAGTCGCCGTGCTCCTTGGTGGTCCGCGCAATGTTGTTCACACTCAACGCCCTGCAACTCGTTCTGTACATCGCCTTGCTGGCCCTGGTCGGGCAAGGCTTGCTGGCCCTGTTGGCAGGCGCCAAGCGCGAGAGCAACTTCTTCTACAGGACCTTGACGGTGCTGACCAAGCCGTTCACGCGGGCCATGCGCTTCATCACCCCCAAACAGGTGGCCGACCAGCATGTGCCGCTGGCGACCTTTTTGCTGCTGGCGGTGCTCTACGTGGCAGTGACTCTCGAGAAAGTCAGCTACTGCGTGTCGATCAACATGGCGGGGTGTAAATGAATCGTTTTGACTACTGGCGCATGCGCGGCCTGGCCATCACCTGGCTCGTGCTGGGCCGCAGGGCGCCCGCGCTGGCGCTCTTTGACTGCATGCTGGCGCGTTGGCCCGACGACGTCTACGCGCTGTCGAGTCGCGCCAATCTGCTGGTGCAGGCCAAGCGCCGCGATGACGCGCTGCGCGACCTTGCCCGGCTGGTGCAACTGCAGCCCGAGCATGCTGGGCACCACTTCAACCATGGCTTCACGCTGGAAGAGGCCGGTTTGCTGGAGCCGGCGCGCGTGGCGTTTGTGCGCGCGATCGAGCTCGACGCCAAGCTCGACCGCGCCTGGTACGGCCTGGGCCTGACGCTGATCCGGCTCAAGCGCTTTGAAGAGGCCGAAGTCGCCTTGCGACGCAACACCGAACTGCAGCCTATGAGCCCCTACGGCTGGTATCAGCTGGCGCGGGTTCACGTCGATCGCCAAGACCCCGAATCGGCGCTGAAGGTGATCCGCCACTTGCAAGGCTTTGAGCCCAAGGTAGCGGCGCAACTCGTGCGCGAAACCGGGCTGCGCCTTGAAGCTCAGCCTAGCTGAAGACTTTGTTGGCAGTGGCCTCTAGAAAGGCCAAGTGTTCCGGGCCCACGAGGCCCATTTAACTAGAAAGAGGTGACAGCCATGAAGGTGAGCGAGAACCACCAACGCTACTGGCAGAAAAACTTGAGGGTCACCGCGATCCTCATGGCGATCTGGTTTGTAGTGACCTTTGTCGTGGGCTACTTTGCGCGCGACTTGAACTTCAATTTCTTCGGCTGGCCATTCAGCTTCTGGGTTGCGTCCCAGGGAGCGCTGGTGGTCTATGTGCTGATCATCTGGTACTACGCGAGCTACATGAACAGGCTCGACCAGGAACACAACGTTGCCGAGGAGGAATGACATGGCCGGCCTGAGTTTCGACACCGCCTCCGGGCGAACCAACAAACAAGCCAACGACGCTTTCAAGGCGCAGTTGAACAAGGTGTACGCCTGGTACACCGGTGGCTTCATTGTCTTCGTGATTTTGCTGGCCATCGCCGAGCAGATGGGCTTGTCGCGTGGTGCCATCGGCATCACCTTCTTGCTCGCCACCGTGGGCCTGTATGCCGGCATCGGCATCATGAGCCGCACCAATGACGCCGCCGAGTACTACGTGGCCGGTCGCCGCGTGCCTGCCGTTTACAACGGCATGGCCACGGGTGCCGACTGGATGAGCGCGGCGTCATTCATCGGCATGGCCGGCACGCTGTACCTCACGGGCTATGGCGGCCTCGCCTACATCATGGGTTGGACCGGCGGCTACTGCCTGGTGGCGCTGTTTCTTGCGCCCTACATGCGCAAGTTCGGGCAATTCACCATTCCCGACTTTTTGGGTGCCCGTTACGGAGGCAACATCGCGCGGCTGATCGGCGTTTTTGCTGCCATTTTGTGCTCCTTTAC
>JANMMH010000194.1:0-3685 GCA_031373055.1 Rubrivivax sp.
TTTTTCGAAGATCGAGGCTGGCAAGCTCGATGTCGAGAGCGCACCGTTTGTGCTGCGCGAATGCGTGGGCTCCGCAGTGGAACTCGTGCGCCACAAGGCGACCGAGAAGAAGCTATCGCTGGTGGTGGCCATCGCCGACGATGTGCCGCACACCCTGAAGGGCGACAGCACGCGGCTACGCCAGATTCTCTTGAACCTGCTGAGCAACGCGCTCAAGTTCACCGAAGCCGGTGAGGTCAAGCTAACGATTGAAGCACGCGGGCCCGAGCTGCACGTGGCCGTTAAGGACAGCGGCATCGGCTTGACGCCTGAGGGCATGGCCAAGCTCTTCCAGAGCTTCAGCCAGGCCGATTCATCCACCACGCGCAAGTACGGCGGCACGGGCCTGGGCCTCGTCATCAGCAGACGCCTGGCACAGATCATGGGCGGCGACATGACGGCCGAGAGCGAAGGTGCTGGCCAAGGCTGCACCTTCCGCTTCCACATCCGCGCCGAGGCCGTGGCCAGCCTTGCCAGCGCCGACAAGCCCGCCGGCAAAGCCGCGCTCGACCCGCAGATGGCGAGCCGCCACCCCTTACGTATCTTGTTAGCCGAAGACAACCTGGTGAACCAGAAGCTGGCGCTGCGCCTGCTCAGCCAGATGGGCTACCAAGCCGACGTCGCCGTCAACGGCGTGCAGGCCGTCGAGCGTGTCAACCAGCAAACTTACGACCTGGTGCTGATGGACGTGCAGATGCCCGAGATGGATGGCCTGGAAGCGTCGCGCCAGATAACGTCCAAGTGGAAAGCACACGAGCGCCCCCGCATCGTGGCCATGACGGCCAACGCGATGGCCGGCGACCGTGAAGCGTGTCTGGCCGCAGGCATGGACGACTACGTGACCAAACCCATTCGCGTCGACGCCCTCGTCGACGCCTTGAACCGCGTGCCAACACGCAAGGGACGTTGACGTGAACACCTCCCAGCCCCAACCCAAACGCAAGCCCGCCGCCGCTCCTGCTATCGAACGGCCAGGCCCGCGCGTCATCGCCGATCCCGCTGCCGCCGCGCTGCACGCGCACGTCGAGCACGAGCGCTACACGCTGGTGCTGCAAAACCTGCGCGCGGGCGTCGGCGCAGCACTGCTGGGCGCCTTGCTGTTTGCCTGGGCTTTGCAATCCAGCCGCGGGCATGCGCCGGTGCTGGGCTGGTTGCTGCTGGCGCTGCCTGTGCTCGGCACGCACCTGGGGCTGGCGGTGCTGGTGTTTCCTCGCTGGTTGGTGGCGTCGCGTTTTGCCACCTTGTCGCGTGCGCTCACGCTGTCGGCCCTTCTGCATGGCCTGGTGTGGGCAGCGGCGGCGGTGGGGTACTTCAACGACGACCCGGCGCGGCTGAACATCTTGCTGGTGATGGTGTTGGTGAACGTGACCACGGTCACGTCGGCCATGTCGATGCACCCGCCGACCTGCTGGGCGCTGACGGTGCCCTTGGCGCTGGCGTTTTCGGTGCCTGCCTTGATCGACGGCCGCGCCATGACGCTGGCCATGGCCATCACGGTGATGCTGGTCCTGGTCGTCATGCTGTTGCATTCCAGGCGCTACAACATCGAATTGCTGGGCGCCATCCGCGCGCGCTTCGAGAACGAGCGCCTCTTCAACGAAGCCCAGCAGGCCCTGGCGCGGCAGACCGCCACGGCCGAGATCCTGCGTGTGATCAGCCAGTCGCCGGCCGATGTGCAGCCGGTGTTCGACGCCATCGTGGCCAGCGGCATGCAACTTTTCAAAGGGGCGGCGGTGGCCGTGAGTCGGCCGCTCGACGGCCAGGTGCACTCGGTGGCGATTGCCGAGGACGACCCGCAGCGCGCAGCCCGATGGCGCAACGTATTCCCGGTCCCGCTGGAGCGGGAGTACGTCCACGGCGCGGCCATGCTCGATTGCCGCGTGATCGACGTGCCGGACGTTCTGGAAGCGGGCGGTCAGTTCGATGCCGGAAAGCGCAACCTGGCACCGGCGGGCTACCGTGCCATGACCGTCGTTCCGATGGTGCGCGATGGCATCGCCATCGGCGCCATCGCCGTGGTGCGTATGCAGCCCGGCGCGTTGACCGTCCACCACTTGGAACTGCTCAAGACCTTCGCCGACCAGGCCGTGATCGCCATCGAGAACACGCGCCTCTTCAACGAGACCCAAGAGGCGCTGGAGCGCCAGACCGCCACCGCCGAAATCTTGAAGGTGATCGCCAGCTCGCCGTCGAACGTGCAGCCCGTGTTCGACGCCATCGCGCGCAGCGCCTACCGCCTGATCGGTGGCTTCTCGACGGCCGTGGCCCGCGTTGTCGGCGACGAGCTGCATCTGGTGGCGCTGTCGAGCACCGACGAAGCCGGCAACGAGGCCTTGCGGCACGCCTTCCCGATGCCCCTGGCGCACTCCAAGGCGGCACGCACCGGCAAGCCCGTGTCGGTGGCCGATACCGAAGCGCTGCCGGACTCGGCGGCGGCCCTGCGCGACGTGGCGCGCCAACGCGGCTTTCGCGCCATTCTGATCGTGCCCATGCTGCAAGACGGCGTGGCCACCGGCACCATCAGCGTCACACGCAAAGACGCCGGGGCGTTCAGCGCGCACCAGCTCGAACTGCTGCAGACCTTCGCCGACCAGGCCGTGATCGCCATCCAGAACGTGCGGCTCTTCAACGAGACGCAAGAAGCACTAGAGCGCCAGACCGCCACCGCCGAGATCTTGAAGGTGATCGCCAGTTCACCGGCCGACGTGCAGCCGGTGTTCAACGCCATCGTGCATAGCGCGGCGCAGCTGTTTGGCCGCAAGACCGCCCTGCGCACCGTCGAAGCCGACGGCCTGCGTCGACGTGCACGTAGCTACGACCTTATTGCCGACGAATTCCACGGCCCCGAGGTGGTGGCACTCGACCGCAGCAGCATCGTCGGCCGCGCCGTGCTCGACGGCCGCGCCGCGCAAGTGGCGGACAACCGTGCGCCGCAGGCCGATGGCTTCTGGGCGTCACAGCCGCGCGAGCTGTCGTTCCGCTCGATCGCCTCGGCGCCACTGATGCAGGACGGCGTGGCGATAGGCGTGATCTCGATGTCCTCGCCGCAGCCCGGCGCCCTGTCCGACAAGCAGATGGCCTTGCTCGCGCTCTTCGCCGACCAGGCCGTCATCGCCATCCAGAACGTGCGGCTCTTCAACGACACCCAAGAAGCGCTGGAGCAGCAAACTGCCACCGCCGAAGTGTTGCAAGTCATCAGCAGCTCGGTGGCCGATACCGCACCGGTGTTCGACAAGATCCTGCAAAGCTGCCAGCACCTCTTTGCCATCGAACAGCTGGGCATCTTCCTGCGTGGTGACGACGACCTGGTGCATGCCGCCGCTTGGCGTGGTGATGCGCTGGGCGCCATTGCCGCCACCTTCCCCAAGCCGCTGGACCAGACCATCACTTCAAGAGTTATTGCCGACAAACGCGCCGTGCATGTGCCCGACGCCATGGCCATGGCTGACGCGCCGCCCACGGTGCGTGCCGTGGTCGAGCGCATCGGCAATTGCTCAGTGGTGTGGGTGCCAATGGTCTGGGAAGGCCGCGGCATCGGCAGCATCTGCGCGCTGCGCCAGCCGCCCAAGCCCTTCAGCGACAAGGAGCAGGCGCTGCTCACGACCTTCGGCAGCCAGGCGGTGATCGCCATCCAGAACGCGCGCCT
>JANMMH010000198.1:0-5696 GCA_031373055.1 Rubrivivax sp.
TTTTTCGAAGATCGAGGCTGGCAAGCTCGATGTCGAGAGCGCACCGTTTGTGCTGCGCGAATGCGTGGGCTCCGCAGTGGAACTCGTGCGCCACAAGGCGACCGAGAAGAAGCTATCGCTGGTGGTGGCCATCGCCGACGACGTGCCGCATACGCTCAAGGGCGACAGCACGCGGCTGCGCCAGATCTTGCTGAACCTGCTGAGCAACGCGCTCAAGTTCACCGAAGCCGGTGAGGTCAAGCTAACGCTCGAAGCACGTGGCGCCGAGTTGCACGTGGCCGTCAAAGACAGCGGCATTGGCTTGACACCTGAAGGCATGGCCAAACTCTTCCAGAGCTTCAGCCAGGCCGATTCATCCACCACGCGCAAGTACGGCGGCACGGGCCTGGGCCTCGTCATCAGCAAACGCCTGGCCGAGATCATGGGCGGCACGATGACGGCCGAGAGCGAAGGTGCGGGCCAAGGCTGCACCTTCCGCTTCCACATCCGTGCCGAGGCCGTGGCGCGCCTTGCCAGCGCCGACAAATCCACCGGCAAAGCCGCCATCGACCCGCAGATGGCGAGCCGCCACCCCTTACGTATCTTGTTAGCCGAAGACAACCTGGTGAACCAGAAGCTGGCCCTGCGCCTCTTGAGCCAGATGGGCTACGCAGCCGACGTCGCCGCCAACGGCGTGCTGGCCGTGGAAGCGGTGGAGCGCCAGACCTACGACCTCGTGCTGATGGACGTACAGATGCCCGAGATGGATGGGCTCGAAGCCAGCCGTCGCATCACGTCACGTTGGCCGTTAGCCCACGAACGCCCACGCATCGTGGCGATGACGGCCAACGCAATGGCCGGCGACCGCGAGGCCTGCCTCGCTGCCGGCATGGACGACTACGTGACCAAGCCGATCCGCGTGGACGCGTTGGTGCAGGCGTTGATGGCCGCCAGCGCGAGGCGCGATGCTTGAGCTAACGCAAGAGCTCGATGTGCGCGCTGCGCTCGACGCTGCTGGCCAGCAGCGTGCCCAGGCCGCTGTCGAAGGTGAGCAGCTTCATGCCGGCGCGCACGGCGGCGGTGAGCAAGTAGGCGTCGGTCACCTGGCGGTGGCCGACCACGCCACCCGTGCAGCAAGCCAGGACATCCGCGAAGTCAAAGTCCAGAGGCAACAGGCGATGCGATGGTTGCGCCGCGTTCTGCGCCAGCACATCGGCCAGCCCAGCCAACGTGCGCCTGTGCTGGGCCAAAGCCGGCTGGCTCATCACCCGGACGAAACCGAATTGGGTGATGGCGCATGTCGACCAGCCCGACCGGGCGTGTCTGGCGAACCAGCTTGCCATCGTGCCGTGGAACGGGTGGTCTTCCCAGAGCATCGCGATCAGGGCATTGACGTCGAGCAGGTGGGCGGCCATCGGTCGGCTTCAGTCCAGCGCGTCGATCATGTGCTTGATCTGCTGGGCCGCCACCTTGGGCGCGCCCGGCGTGGCCTGAATCACCCACAACCCGCCCTTCTTCTTCAGCTTCATCGGCGGCGCACTGGCGCGCCGTATCAACTCAGACACGGCCTGGCCCAGCCGCAGCGCGTTCGCCTTGGCGTAGTTCTGGGCCAGCGCGGCCGCGTCGTCGTCCAAAGTAAAGGTGGTTCGCATGACGGCACCTGATGCAGTGGTGGAGGAATGATGCATTTTGTCGATCAGCGAACCAAAGGTGGAGCAACCCCCGTGACCCCAAACCCGATGCAGACCGCTTTGCAGACCGCTTTGCAGACCGCTTTGCAGACCGTCAGCGACCTGGCGCGCGCCGGCCAGCATGCACAAGCGGTGCACGCCGCCACCGGCGCGCTGTCCGCGCCCGGCCTGGCCGCTGCGCAAGGGCACGCCCTGCTGGACCAGCGCATCCACAGCCTGGTGGCGCTGTGCGAGCTGCCGCTTGCGCTGACTGACGCACAGGCGCAGCTGGCGCTGGCTGAGCAGACACGTTCGCGATCACGAGCACAGGCCCTGCGCGCGGCTGCCCTGTGCAATCTGGCGCTGGTGCAGACACGCCAGGAGTACAGCGCCCAGGCCTTGCAGACGGCTGAGAACGCCCTGCAAGCCGCCCAGGCAGCACCCGCGGCCCAACGCCCGGCGCTGGTGGCGCTGGCCTTGCTGCGCCAGGCCTCGGCGGCGCTGGGCACCGACCCCGCGCTGGCCGCGCGCAGTGCAGCCGATGCCGCGCAGCGTTTCGAAACCCTGGGTGATGCGGCGCACCAGGGCCAGGCCCTGCGCGTGCTGGCCAACGTGAAGCTGGGCGAAGCCGACACCCCCGAGCACCGCGCATTGGCCGAGCAGGCCGTGGCGCTGGCGCGGCGGGCGGGTGACGCCAGCGGCGTGGCGCGAGCCCTCATAACGCGCGACCAAAGCGACGAAGACCTTGCGGTGTGCGTGCGCGGCCTGCAGGAAGCGCACCGCGTGGCGGGCGAGGCGGGCGACCTGTCGCTGCAGGCCGCGGCCGAACACAACCAGTGCCTGACCTATGCCCGGCTGGGTCTGGTGCGCCGCGCGCGCCGCCTCATGCTGCACTCCATCGCGCTGCGCGAGCCCGGCTTGACGGATGCCGCACGTGTCAACACCTGGGGCATCGCCGGCCTGATGGCGCGTGCCTGTGGCGACCACGAAGCCGGGCGTGCCGCCATGGAGCGCGCGCTGCACGCCCAAGCGAACGAGCCGAGCCCGTTCAGAGAGACGCTGTCCCGCTACCACGAGGCGCACCACCAACGGCGCGACCACTCACCCCGCGCGCTGACGTTGACTCGCAGCCTGGCGCAGAAAGCGAGCGGTTGGTTGCAGCAAGCCATTCTGCGCGACCTGTCGCAAGACGAACTGGCCGCTGGCAACGCCGCAGCCGCGCTGCGTGCGACCACCCAGGCCACGCAAGCGCAGCAGCAGCGCAAGGGTCGGCTCGGGGGCGGCACGGAGTCTGACGCCGCCCTGTGGTGGGCGCACCACCGCGCGCTACGGGCCAACGGCCGGCCGCAGCCGGCCTTCGACGCGCTGGCCGCCGCCTACGACCTGCTGGTGCAAGGCGTGCGCCCGCTCAGCGACGAAGGCCTGCGCCGCAGCTACCTGCAGCAGAGCTTCAGCGAACACGCCGAACTGCTGCACGCCTGGGTGACCGCCGCGCGCGCCGCCGGGCTGCCGCCGGCGCGTTTCACCGCCCACCTGCAAGGCAGCGTCAACCTGCGGAGCAGCGTGCAGCGCCTTGTCGACACCGGCCTGCGCCTGAACGAGCCCGAAACCTCGGCCGCGCTGCTCGAATTCGTCATCGAAGAAGTGGCCGAGCTGCTGGGCGCGCGGCGCGTGCTGCTGGTGCTGGAGGCCCCGGCCGGCAGCGGCACGCCCGCCACCATCGCCGGCGCGCAAGTGCCCGAGGGCGAATCGGCCACCGACTTGCTGGCCGCCATCACGCCCTGGCTCATCGAGGCTCGCCGCACCCGCACGCTCAGCCTGCGCCACGGCCCTGCACGCTCGACAGGTGCCGACGCGATCGACCAGCGCAGCTGCCTGGTGGCGCCCATGGTCGCCCAGCGGCAACTGCTGGGCTTCATCTACGCCGACCTCGACGGCCTGTTCGGCCGCTTTCATGACACCGACTGCCACTTGCTGGCCACGCTGGCCGCACAGGCGGCCGTGGCGCTGGCCAACCTGCGCACCACCGAAGGCCGGGAGCGCACGGTGGCCCAGCGCACCGCCGAGGCACGCCGTGCACAAGCGCAGGCCGAGCAGCGCGCCAGTGAGTTGGCTGTAATCAACAGCATCCAGCAAGGCATCGCTGCCAAGCTCGACTTCCAGGCCATCGTCGACGTGGTGGGTGAACAGCTGCGCGCGCTCTTTGCCAGCAACGACCTCAGCGTCAATTGGATCGACCACGCGGCGGGCACCATCCACATGCTGTATGTGGTGGAGCGCGGCCAGCGCATCAGCATCCCGTCGTTCACCTTCGACCCGGACAGCCCCTACTCGCGCGCGCTGCGCGCGGGCCGGCCGCTGGTGCTGCGCAACCGCGAAGAGACCGAAGCACACGGCATCCGCACCGCGCCGGGCACGGTGCCCAGCAAGTCCAGCGTGTTCGTGCCGGTGATGGACGGCGCGCTGGCGCAAGCCACCATCCGTCTGGTGAGTCTGGAGCGCGAAGATGCCTTCGACGCTGAGACCATCAGCCTGCTGGTGACCGTGGCCGCCGCCATGAGCGTGGCGCTGCACAACGCCAGGCTCTTCAACGAGACGCAGGAGGCACTGGCGCAGCAGACGGCCAGTGCCGACATCCTGCGCGTCATCAGCCAGTCGCCCACCGACGTGAAGCCGGTGTTCGACGCCATCGCCCTGGCCGCCGTGCGGCTGCTGCAGTGCGACTTCACCAACATCATGAGCAGCGACGGCCGCACGTATTCACCCGTGACGGGCGCCACGCGCGAGGGGCTGACGCTCAACATCGGGCTGCCGAACCAGCCCGTGGACCCGGCGGCCAACCTCCCGTCTCGGGCCATCGTGTCGAAGAGCATGCTGCACCTGCCGGACTGGACGGCCATCGAGCTGCCACCGCACGCGCAATTCATCTACGACAGCCTGGGCGTGCGCTCTTCGCTGTACCTGCCGCTGCTGCGCGGCGACGCATGCATCGGCCTGCTGGTCTACGGCATGAGCCGGCCGCACGTGTTCAGCGCGCAGGAAATCGCCGTGGCCGAGTCGTTCCGCGACCAGGCGCTGATCGCCATCGAGAACACGCGGTTGTTCAATGAGACCCAAGAAGCGCTGGCACACCAAACGGCCAGCGCCGACATCCTGCGTGTGATTGGCAGCTCACCCACCGACGTGCAGCCGGTGTTCGCGGCCGTCGCTGCCATCTCGGTGCAACGCCTGGGCTGCGACATCGCCGTGGTGCAGCTCTGCAATCCTGACAACACCTACTCGGCCGTGGCCATCGCCACCCCGGCCGGCCCGCGCTCGGTGCAATTCGCGCAGAACCAGCCGGTGGACCCGGCGGCCAATTTCCCGTCGCGCGCGATCGTCAGCAAGACCATGCTGCACGTACCCGACTGGTCGGCGGTCGAGCTGCCCGTGCACGAGCAGGGCCGACGCCAGCAGCTCGGTCTGAACTGCGCGCTGTACCTGCCGCTGCTGCGTGAGGGCGAGTGCGTGGGCGTGCTGGTGATGGGCAGCACACGCGCGAATGCTTTCAATCAAAGAGCGATTGCCTTGGCCGAGTCGTTCCGCGACCAGGTGCTGATCGCGATGCAGAACGCGTGGCTGTTCAAGCAGACGCAAGAGGCACTGGAGCAGCAGACGGCCACCGCCGAAGTGCTGCAAGTCATCAGCAGTTCGGTGGCCGACACGGCGCCGGTGTTCGACAAGATTCTCGAAGCCTGCGAGCGCCTGTTTACGGCGAACATGTTCAACCTGCACCTCGTCAATGCGGACGGCTTGCTGGATGTCGAACGCATTCACGTCACGCCGGCCGCGCTGCAGCGTTGGGGCGCGCCGGCGCTTGAATCCTTGAAGGCCCATGTCCGCTCGGCCTATCCCACGGCCGTGGCCGGCACGCACGCCGAGCTGGCCTTCCGCCGGGGCGGCGTGGTCGAGTTCAGTGACGTGCTGGGCGACCCGGAGGCCCCGCCCATCATGCGCATGGCGGCGCAGCGCAGCGGCAATTCCTACTCGGCCCTGATCGCGCCGCTG
>JANMMH010000244.1:0-4194 GCA_031373055.1 Rubrivivax sp.
CAAGGGTGCACTGTACCGTCGTGCTAACGCTCTAATTGCAGGGTGGCACCGCAGCGCGCCGCCAGGCTGGCATCGTGCGTGACGACGATGTACGCCGTGCCCCGTCGCCGCGCCAAGTCCATCATCAACTCGAAGACGCCATCGGCCGTGCCACGGTCCAGGTTGCCCGTGGGCTCGTCAGCCAGCACGCACGCCGGGCTGGCCACCAGCGCGCGTGCGATGGCTACACGCTGTCGCTCGCCGCCAGAGAGTTGCGCGGGGTGGTGCTTGACGCGGTCAGCCAGGCCCACCTGCGCCAGCATGGCGTGGGCACGTTCACGTGCAGCGGCCACCGTCTCGCGGCGGATGCGCAAGGGCATGGCCACGTTGTCCAGCGCGCTGAACTCGGGCAGCAGGTGGTGGAACTGGTAGACGAAGCCCAGGTGCTGGTTGCGCCAGGCGCCTTGCTCGGCCGGCGTCATCGCGGCGAAGTCGCGGCCCATCAGCGCCACGCTGCCGCTGTCGGGCGCGTCCAGGCCACCGAGCAAGTGCAAGAGCGTGCTCTTGCCCGAGCCCGAAGCTCCCGTGATGGCCAGCGACTGGCCGCGTGCCACCGTGAGGCTCACGCCGCGCAAGACCGACACGTCCAGCGCGTCGTCACCGAAGCCTTCCTTGAAGCGCTTGTGCAGGGCGGTGGCTTGCAGCACGACCTCACTCATAACGCAGCGCCTCAGCGGGGTTGACGCGGCTGGCGCGCCAGCTCGGGTAGAGCGTGGCCAGCAGTGCCAGCACCAGCGAGATCATGGTCACCGGCACGATGTCGCTCATGAGCGGCTGGCTGGGCATGCGGCTGATGACGTAGATGCTGCCGGGTAGAAAGGCCACGCCCAGCAGCCGCTCGATGGCCGGAACAATAACGTCGATGTTGTACGCCACCAGCAAACCCATGAAAACGCCCGAGAAGGTGCCGATGAAGCCGGCCGCCGCGCCTTGCACGATGAAGATGCCCATCACCGAGCGTGGGCTGGCCCCCAGGGTGCGCAGGATGGCGATGTCGGCGCGCTTGTCGGTCACCGTCATCACCAGCGTGGAGACGAGATTGAAAGCGGCCACGGCGACGATCAGCGTGAGGATGATGAACATCAGCCGTTTCTCGATCTGCACGGCGTCAAACCAGTTGCGGTTGGTGCGGGTCCAGTCGCGCACGATGAGGCCGCTGCCCAGCTGCTGTGCCAGCTCACCCGCCGCTTGGCGCGCATATTGAACGTTAGCCAATCGCAGCTGCACGCCGGTGGGGCCTTCCACGCGAAAGAGTTTGGCCGCGTCGTCAAGGTGGATCATGGCTAGTGCGCTGTCGTATTCAAAGTGGCCGACATCGAAGGTGCCGCTCACCGTGAAATGCTTCAGCCGTGGCACCACGCCGGCTGGCGTGACCTGCCCGCCGGGCGCGATGAGCGTGACCTTGTCGCCCACGCGCACGCCGAGTTGGCGCGCAAGCTCACCGCCAAGAATGATGTTCCAGGCACCGGCCTGCAAGGTGGCGAGTTCCTGGCCTTTGAGCTTGACGGCCAGCTCGGTGACCTGCGGCTCCAGCGCGGGGTCGATGCCGCGGATGAGCGTGCCGCGCATGGTCTCGCCGCGTGACATCAGCGCTTGCGTGGCGATGAAGGGTGCTGCGCCGACCACGCGCTTGTCGCGCTTGGCAAGTGCCGCAGTCGCCTGCCAGTCGGCCAGCGCGTTGCCGCCGGCCTCGAAGACTTCGATGTGCGGGATCACCGACAGCATGCGGTCGCGCACCTCTTTCTGAAAGCCGTTCATCACCGACAACACGATGATGAGAGCCGCCACACCGAGCGCGATGCCCAGCATCGAGACACCGCTGATGAACGAGATGAAACCGTTGCGCCGGCCGCTGCGCCCGGCGCGCGTGTAGCGCCAGCCGACTTGCCACTCGTAGGGCACTTCAAAGGGGGATGACATGGGGGCGGGATGTTACCCAGTGACGCTGGGACGGCCGGCGCAGGTGCGCAGCTATGCTCAAGCCAAGCCGAGGCCCCATGCACCACACGATCTTCGACACCCCCGTCGTCAACACGCTCTTACGCTACGCCAGCGCCGCCGTCATGAAGCTCGCCGGCTGGCGCGTGGAAGGCGCATTGCCCGCAAACGTCGGCAAATGTGTGCTCATTGCCGCACCGCACACCAGCAACTGGGACCTGCCCTTCACCTTGATGACGGCCTTTGTGCTGCGGCTCAACGTCTACTGGTTGGGCAAGGCCTCGATCTTCAAGTGGCCCTTTGGCCCGCTGATGCGCTGGCTGGGTGGCGTCGCGGTGAATCGCTCTGCTTCCACCAACATGGTGGCAGCGTCGGCCGCAGCCTTGAAAGCGGTGGACGGCGCGGTGCAGCTCATCGTGCCTCCCGAAGGCACACGCGACAAAACACGGCATTGGAAGACGGGCTTTTATTACATCGCGCTGGAAGCGCAGGTGCCGATCTTGCTGGCCTACATGGACTACACCGACAAGCGCGCAGGGCTGGGGCCGGTGTTCCAGCCCACGGGTGACATCGAGCGCGACATGGCCGTCATCAAGGCCTTCTACGCGCCCATTCGCGGCAAGAACGCGACGCAGTTCAGCGCGACGTGATGGCGTCTTCCAAGCACGTGGTGATTGCCTTTGCGGCGCCGCTGTCCGACGCCGGGCGGCATGCCATGTCCATGCTTTCGTGGCCGGGCTTGCGCGCGTTGCTGGCGCGCATGAGCGAGGTGCAGCGCGACACGCTCGACGAATGGAGCCTGTCGCCGCCGCATGAACGCGCGTTGGCCGCCGCCTTAGGCTGGCCCTTCGCCGACGGCCTGTCGCCATGGGCCGCGCGCCAGCTGCGCGCGCTGGGCCAGGAGCCTGGCGTGCAGGCCTGGGGCTTGCTGACACCCGTGCATTGGCACCTGGGCACCGAGCAGCTGAGCATGGGCGATCCCGCCAGTTTGATGCTCGACGCTGACACCTCACGTTCACTGTTAGCCGCTGTCGAGCCACTTTTCAGCAGCGAAGGGTTTGAGCTGCGTTGGGGCAGCGCTGGTGCCTGGTTCGTCGGCCACCCCAGCCTGGCGGCCATGCCCTGCGCCGCGCTGGACCGGGTCATCGGCCGCAACGTCGACCCCTGGTTGCCGGCGGGGCCCGCTGCACGGCTGGTGCGCCGCCTGCAAAACGAAGTGCAGATGCTGCTCTACACCCACCCGCTTAATGCGGAGCGTGAGCGACGTGGGCTGCTGCCGGTGAATTCGGTCTGGCTCAGCGGCTGCGGTGTGCACCGCACTGACGCGGAGCTTGAGCCCCAGCTGGAGCTGCGCCTGCGCGGCCCGGCCTTGAACGAAGACTGGGCGGCGTGGTCCGCCACCTGGGCGCTGATCGACGCAGAGCTCGCGCGTGCCGACATCACGCGGCTGACACTGTGCGGTGAGCGTTCATTCGTCACGTTGGAAACCACGCCACGCAACGCTTTGCAGCGCCTGGCGGCACGCTGGCGCCGCCGCGCCGTCGCGCCACTGCTGGAGACTCTGTGAACAGCCCACGGATTGAGACCCGCGACGTGCCGCCACGTGTGAGCTTCGCGCTTGAACAAGCCGGCGTGCACCCGCTGCTGGCGCGGCTGCTGGCCGCGCGTGGCGTACGCGACGCGGCCGATCTTGACGACGGTTTGCAGCACCTGCTGGCGCCCACCAGCATGCTCGGCGCTTTGCCTGCGGGCGTGCTGCTGGCCGACGCCATCACGCAAGGTAAACGCATCTGCGTCGTGGCCGATTACGACTGCGACGGCGCCACCGCCTGCGCTGTGGCACTGCGCGGACTGGTGATGTTGGGCGCGCCTCGCGAGCATGTCGGCTACGTCGTGCCCGACCGCGCCGTGCACGGCTATGGGCTCACGCCCCCCATCGTCGACCTGGCGATGCAGAGCCAGCCCGACGTGCTGGTGACGGTCGACAACGGCATCGCCAGCTTCGCCGGCGTGGCGCACGCGCGCGCGCTGGGCCTGGCCGTGCTCGTTACCGACCACCACCTGCCCGCGCTGGTGGGCGACGCCGTGGCGCTGCCCGAGGCCACCGTCATCGTCAACCCCAACCAGCCCGATTGCAGCTTCAGCAGCAAGAACATCGCCGGTGTGGGCGTCATGTTCTACGTGCTGCTGGCCACACGCGCCGAGCTGCGCGCGCGC
>JANMMH010000379.1:0-5893 GCA_031373055.1 Rubrivivax sp.
CGCCGACCACGTCACCGCCGCGTGGTTGATCAAACAACGCTGCGCCAGCCGCATTCATCTCGCGCAAGCAGCCGGCGCGGCTAACGTCGACCGCACGTTGACGCACGGCGAGCAGGTCGCCTTCGGCAAACGCCACCTTGAAGTGCGCGCCACGCCCGGCCACACCAGCGGCTGCCTGAGCTACGTGCTCGACGACCAGAGCATGGCCTTCACCGGCGACGCCCTGCTCATCCGCGGCTGTGGCCGCACCGACTTTCAGCAAGGCAGCCCGCAGCAGCTCTTTCGCTCGGTGCGCGAGCAAATCCTCTCGTTGCCGGCCGCATGCCTGCTCTACCCCGGCCACGACTACCGCGGCATCACGGTCACCACCGTGGCTGAGGAGATGCGTTTCAACCCGCGCCTGGGTGGTGATGCCAACCAGAGCGACTTCGCCGGCTACATGAACAACCTCGGCTTGCCGCATCCGAAGCTGATGGACATCGCCGTGCCGGCCAACCTGCGCTGCGGCCAGCCCGACAGCAGCGCGGCGCTGCCCGAAGAGCCGAGCTGGGCGCCGCTGACCTACACCTTCGGCGGCATCTGGGAAATCTCGCCGCTAACGCTGCAAGAGCGTGCACAGCAGATTCAAATCGTCGACGTTCGCGAAGACGCCGAGTTCTGCGACGCGCTGGGCCACATTCATGGTGCGCGGCTGCTGCCCCTGTCGCAGCTGGCATCGCGCCTGGATGGTCTTGACCGCGAACGCCCGCTGGTAGCAGTGTGCCGCTCGGGCACGCGTTCGGCGCAGGCCGTCACACTCTTGCAGAAGTCGGGCTTCAAGCTAACGGCCAACCTGCACGGCGGCATGTTGCGCTGGCGCGCCGAGGCGCTGCCGGTGGAAGCCGGGACCTTGTAGTCGGCCGCGGCGCTGCGAAGCGTTGGCGCTCGAAGTCTGTGGCGGCAACGATCGGTAAAGACCTGTCACTGACGACAGGCCGTGCAGCTCGAGTCTGCTGAGCGCCGCTTCAACGAATGAGAAGGCAAGCACTTCGCTGACATGCGCACGCATGCATCGGCGCTGTCCAAGCCACCACAAACGCTTGCAAAGCTCGCTGCCGCAGGGTCGCGTCGGCAGAGATCATCGCGCCCACCCCGAGCTGGCCGGCCCCGTCCCCTGAGGTGCGCCAAAACCACGACATCAGTCTGAGGCACCCATGTTTGATCTTCACCCCCGGAGAGTCTTGATGAAGCCCCACTTCATGCGCCGTCTGGCGTTATTCATGGCGGTCTGCATGGCGCCGAGCTGGGCGGCGGCCCAAGCAGTTGCATCGTTCACGGTCGTCAACGCCGACACGGGTGCCGACATTGCCACGTTCGTGTCCAGCGGAACGGTGTCAATTGCCAGCACGCCCAGGATCAACGTGCGCGCGAATGCCAGCAACGTCAAGAGCGTCGTCTTCACGGACGCCAGCACCACGCGAATCGAGAACGCCGCGCCCTACGCCTACAAGGGCAATCAGGGGGCGGTCTACACCAAGTGGGCACCGCCGGCCGGCACCTACGTCATCAACGCCAGGCCGCATGCAGCTGCCAATGGCACCGGCACGGCCGGTGCGACGGCCACGCTCACACTGACGCTGGCGGGTACCGCAACGCCACCGCCCGGAGGAACCACCGCGCGCAACGCGGCCGCGCGTTTTCTCGCCCAGGCCACCTTCGGGCCGGTGGACGCCGACATCGACCGCGTGCTGGCGATCGGCTACTCGGCGTGGATCGACGAACAGTTCGC
Organism: Rubrivivax sp.; assembly: GCA_031373055.1. Classification (GTDB taxonomy): domain Bacteria; phylum Pseudomonadota; class Gammaproteobacteria; order Burkholderiales; family Burkholderiaceae_C; genus Rubrivivax. The sequence goes on from JANMMH010000379.1 coordinate 1,769, forward strand.
CACCGCCCGCAGCAGCACGCATCAGGCGTACTACGAGGCGGCTGATGCCGTTGGTGACGTCGGCGAAAGTGAAGTCAGGTACTCCTTCTGGAAACAGGCGCTGACAGGGCCGGATCAACTGCGCCAACGCATGGCCTACGCGCTGTCGCAGATCTTCGTGATCTCCTTCGTCGACAGCGTGGTCGACAACGACGATCGCGCAGTGGCCGCCTGGCTCGACATGTTGGGCGAACAGTCGTTTGGCAACTACCGCCAGTTGCTCGAGCGCGTGGCGCTCCATCCGATGATGGGCATCTACCTCTCGCACATGGCCAATCAGAAGGCCGACCCCATCACCGGCCGCGTGCCCGACGAGAACTTCGCGCGCGAAGTGATGCAGCTGCTCAGCATCGGCCTTGTCGAGCTCAACCAAGACGGCAGCGCACGCACGGGCCCGACGGGGGCGGCGCTTGAAAGCTACACGCCGACCGACGTCGCCGGCCTGGCCAAGGTGTTCACCGGCTGGAGCTGGGCCTGCCCTGACTGGCCCCACAAGAACTGCTTCTTCCGCGGCAGCAACAACGACCGCAGCGACCCCGACCGCGGGTTGAAGCCGATGGTGGCGTATCCGCTGTACCACAGCACCGAGGCGAAGACCTTTCTCGGCACCACCATCCCGGCGCAAAGCCAAAGCGACCCGGCGGCGAGCCTGCGCGTCGCGCTCGATCGCCTCGCAGCGCACCCCAACGTGGGGCCCTTCATTGGCCGCCAACTGATCCAGCGCTTCACCACCAGCAATCCGAGCCCGGCCTACGTCAGCGCCGTGGCGCGCGCATTCGCCAACAACGGCAGCGGTGTGCGCGGCGACATGAAGGCGGTGCTCAAGGCGGTGCTCATGCACCCCGAGGCGCGTGTCGTCAGCGACACCTCGGGCAAGGTGCGCGAGCCGGTGCTGCGCACGTCGGCCTTCCTGCGCGCATTTCCGCACCGCAGCGTGTCGGGCAGCTACGAGGTCGACAACACCGACAGCCCCGGCACCGCGCTGGGCCAAACGCCGCTGCGCGCGCCTTCGGTGTTCAACTTCTACCGTCCGGGTTACGTGGCGCCGGGCACACAAAGCGCGGCGCGCAACTTGGTGGCGCCGGAGCTGCAGATCGCCAACGAGACCAGCGTCGTGGGCTACGTGAACTTCATGCGCGACAACATCAGCGCAGGCGCCGGCCTCTCTGCCGGCAGCGGGCTGAGCCGGCGTGATCTGCAGGGCGACTACAGCGCCGAGTTGGCCTTGGCCAACGACGTGCCAGCGCTGGTGGACCGCGTCACGGCACGCCTGACCTATGGCGCCATCGGCGCGGCGCGGCGCATCGAGATCATCAACGCGGTCAGCGCCATCGCCGTCCCGGGGGCAGGCAGCACACAGACGCAGATCGACGCCGCCAAACGCAACCGCGTCAACGCAAGCATCCTGTTGACGGTGGCCGCACCCGAGTTCGTGGTGCTGAAGTAAGGAATCCAACCATGACACACCCTAAAGTCATCTCCCCTGCCATCCACCACGGCGCGGCGCGCCGCCTGTTCCTGCGCCAGGCCAGCGCCATGTCGCTTGTGGCTGGCGCTGGCGCACCGCTGGCGCTCAACTTGCTGGCGTCGGGCTCGGTGGCGGCACAGAGCGCCACCGACTACCGCGCCGTCATGTGCCTGTTCATGTTCGGCGGCAACGATGCGTTCAACATGGTCTTGCCCACCGACAGCGCCAGTTGGGCGGCCTACACCGCCACGCGCAACCAGGCGCCCGACTCGATCGCGCTGCTGGCGCCGGGCACCGTACCCGACCTCACCGCCCGAGCGGGCTCGCCGGCGCGCCTGGGTGGCGTGTTGCCGATCAGGCCCTCCAACGGCCAGGGCCGCAGCTTCGCGCTGCACCCCTTGATGGGCCAGTTGCAGACGATGTTCGACGCCGATCGGCGTCTGGCCGTCGTGCCCAACATCGGCCCGCTGACCATGCCCACCACCAAGGCGCAGTACGCCCAGAGCACCCACCCAAGGCCGGCGCGCCTGTTCTCGCACAACGACCAGCAAAGCACCTGGCAAACGATGCTGCCCGAGGGCGCCACACAGGGCTGGGGCGGGCGCATGGCCGACGCCGTGGCCGCCGCCAACACGCGGGCCGTGTTCACCGCCATCTCGGCGTCGGGCGGCGCGGTCTGGCTGTCAGGCCAGAACGTGCGCCAGTACCAGGTGGGTGGCGCAGGTGCCCTGCGTTTGGGTTCCGACAGCGGTGGCCGGGTCTACGGCTCTACGGCAGTGGCCAGCGCGCTGGCGCGCATCGCCGGCAGCGTACAAGGGGGCCATGCCTTTGAAGCCGATGTGGCCGGCATCACGCAGCGCTCGATCGACGCCGAGCTCACGCTGCGCAGCGGCCTGCGCCCGCCCAGCGACGCCGCCTTCGGCACCGCGCCCGTCAGCGGCAGCTACAACCCCGCCAACGACCCCAAGCTTAAATACCTGAACCCGATCACCGGCACGGCCTCGTTCAACGCGGTGGCGCAGCAGTTGCAGGTGGTGGCGCGCCTTGTCGACGCCGGCATGTCGGGCGCCACAGGCGTGAGGCGCCAGGTCTTCTTCGTGAGCCTGGGTGGCTTCGACACCCACAGTGGCCAGAACAGCCGCCAGTCCGAATTGTTGGCGCGGGTGGCCCACGCGATGCACTACTTCGACACAACGCTTGGCGCCATCAACGCACGCAACCTCGTCACCACCTTCAGCGCCAGCGACTTCGGCCGCACCTTCACGAGCAATGGTGACGGCACCGATCACGGCTGGGGCGCTCACCAGTTCGTGATGGGTGGCGCCGTGCGTGGTGGAGACCTGTACGGCGCCTTCCCCGCGCTGTCCCTCAGGAACCCGGCGACCAACGAATTCACAAGCCCCGATCAGGTGCGCAACGGCGCGATGCTGCCCACGACCTCGGTGGACCAACTCGGCGCCACGCTTGGACGCTGGTTTGGTCTGACGGACAGCCAGTCGCTGGAGGTGTTTCCGAACCTAGCCAACTTCAACGTCGGGGCGCGCAACCTGGGGTTCATGACGTGATATGAGCGGCGTCGGCCGGACTTGGCGGACAGGGCCGGCGACCACCCACAAGGCCCCTTAAGCCCCCACGCGCTCCATCTCGACATAAGCGCGTTGCAGCCAGATGCGCACGCGCTGACGCTCGAGCAAACCGAGGCCTGTGGTGGCGCGTTCGCTGTGGTTCACGGCGGCCCAGAAGCTGGTGTTCTGGCCGTCGATTTTTTGCATCGTGCTTTCGTGAAGCTTGCGCAGCGGAAGCACATGCGCGCCATAGGCTTGAGCGCGCTCGAGCAGGCCCGAGTCCTTCAGCAACTCGAAGTTGTCGCCGCGCACTTCGTTGAGCACCAGCACCAAGGGCACCTGGGCGCCGAAGCTCGATAGCAGCGTGGCCAAGAGGTTCACCGAGTCGCGCCCGGCGTCCATCACATGCCAGTAGCGAACGCCCACGCCAAGCTCGCGCGTGACGTCAAGCACGCCCGATTCGTCCAGCCAGCTGGCCAGTGCGGCGGTGGTTTGTGCGGCCAGGTCGACCAGCACGCGGCGCTCGGGGTGGGCTGCGGCGGCCTCGACCACGCCGTCCAGGCCGTCGGGGCGGTCCAGCCGCACGGGCTCGGCGTAGTGCGTGTAAAAGCGCAGCAGCGCACCGTGCGAGCGGTCGGTGTCGAAGGCCGTGAACGGCAATTCGCGGTCGATGAAGTACTGCGCGAGCAAGCGCGAGACCAGCGATTTGCCGACCCCGCCCTTCTCGCCGCCTATCAAATGAATCGTGCTCATCAAGCGCCCCGTCTGAAGAGATAAGGCGCCGATGATGTCAGACGACGGGCCTTACTCCGGGCGCTTGTAGCCACCCGTTTTGGCCGGGCCGCTTGGGCGCGACTTGACCCAGGGCTTGGCGTTGGGGCCACCGCTGGGCTTGCTGCCGAAGCCGCCTTCGGGCTTGCCGGCGAAGGTGCGCGCTTGCTTGGTCGCGAAGTAGTCGCTGCCCGCGGGCTTGGGCGCGAACTCACCACCGTGATGCGGGCGGGGCGCGTGTGTCGCACCATGGCCGGCGTAGGCCGGCTTGGGGCCACTGAA
>JANMMH010000385.1:0-9445 GCA_031373055.1 Rubrivivax sp.
AAGGAATTCCGCGTCGTGGCCAGTGCCACGGTGGTCGAAATGTTGCTCGACGAAGAGAGCGTCCACCTCGCGGGCCTGAGCGAATTCGTCGGCCGGCCGATCTCGCTGAGTGCCGAGCCGTCGATGAATCCGGAGCAGTACGACATTGTGTTGATGTAGGGGCCAGCAGCAGCCAGCAGCAGGCCATAGCAGCGAACGCGAAACAGCGCCGAAGCGCCGCGCTCACCCCACAAGCTGCAAATCCAGATCCCCATGCGCGTATAGCACCACGCCGGTGTCGGTGGCCGTGATGCGGTGCCCAGTGCCGGCGGGGGCGAGTTGGTAGTCACCCTCTTGCAGCAAGATGTCGTCGAGGAAGAGCTCGCCCTGAACCATCAAACACTCTTCGTCGTGGCCATGCGTGTGGTGCGGCACGTCTGCGCCGGGCTGCGTGTAGTAAAGCAGCGCGGCCTGGCCTTGGCGTTGCCACAGCACGCGGCGCTGGATGCCGGGTGCGTAGTCGGGCCAGCCGGCGTCGGCGTCGCGCACGGTGAAGGGTGCGTCACTGGCGGCAGCGTCCTGGTCTGACTCGCGCAGGAAGACCAGCGCGCCGGCGCTTGACGCCAAGCGTGGGCTGGTGCTGCCAGCGGGGTCGACGTGGTAGTCGCGCTGCGTCAGCTGCTCGCTGCCGAGATCAAGTGCGCCACGCAGTACCAGCCATTCGCGGTGCAGGCCTGGTGGCGGCGCCGTCCATGTGCTGCCCGCGTCGAACGCCAACAGGCTGGCGCGCAGCGGCTCGCCGGGTCGCGTGGTGCGGCCTGCTGGCGCTGCGTAAAGCAGCGTTTGCTGCACGCCAGGCGCCAGCGTCTGCTTGGGTAGGCGCGCGTGTCTGGCGGTGATCTTGCCCCGCGCGGCAACGTGCGATGCCGACAAGCGCTGCAGCAGCTTGCCACGCACCATATCAACGTTAGCGCTCTGGCTGGGTGTGAGCGACGACGACAGGGCACTGGCAAATGGCTCGCCCAGCAGCGGCTCAAGATCCGCCTCGATGGGGCGCGGCGCGTCGAGCACGGGCAGGGGCGCGTTGGGCGTGGTCATGGCGGTATTGTCGGGTTGATGTGGGGGCGTCGTCACGCGCTGGCTCATGTGGCCAACGCCGCTACGGCGCCCTCACCGAGCATGTGGCGCAGCGTCAGCAGGGCGCGGCGTATCTGCGACTTCACGGTGCCCAGCGGCAGGCTGGTCTGCGAGGCGATCTCCTCGTGGCTGAGCCCGCGAAAGAACGCCAGCGCGACGAGCTGGCGCGGCTGCGCGCCCAGCAGCAGCAAGGCGCGGTGCAGCTCGGCGTGGTGGCGCGCCAGGTCGAGCAGCTCATCGGTAGGTGCGGCCTTGCCGCCGTTGGCCAACGCCTGCTCGTCGTCCAAGGTGTCGTGCACAAAGCGCGCCTCGCGCCGTATGGCGTCGATGGCGCGCGAGCGAGCAATGGCCAGCAGCCAGGTCATCGTGCTGCCACGTGTGGCGTCGAAGCGCGGGGCCTGGCGCCAAACCTGGAAGTAGGTGTCCTCGACCACTTCTTCGGCCAGCGCGGTGCGCCGCACCATGCGTTGCACGATGCCGAACACGCGTGAGCAGGTGGCGTCGTAGAAGGCGGCCAGGGCGCGCTCATCGCGGTCGACGATGGCGTCGACCCAGGCGGCGAGCTGGGCCGCGGTAACTTGCGGGCTCAGGCCGTGGTGTGGTTCGGCGCCAGCCGGGTCGATCTGATCGACCTTGTCGGCGCGCGCGTCGTCGAGCAAGGCTTCGTCGTGCGGCCAGTCGGCACGCAGCGCAGGGTCGTCTGCTGCGCTGTCGTCGGCGCATGCCGGCGCGTCGATGTCGCGCGCCGCGTCGCGTCGTCTGTGGTCGGCGTCCCCGGCTCCCGTAGGTACAGCATTCATTCGTTGGTCTCGGCAAGCATGGCGCGTCAGCCAGATGTTGGCCGTTGGCGCCGCATCGCTTCAGGTGAGCACATGGTCGGCCTCCGGCACGGCACCCCGCAGGAAGATCGTGGCGCCAGCGGCCGTGCTGATGGTGGCATGCAGCGCGCGCGCATGCGCCAGATGGTAGCTGCCCGGGCCCATCTCGATGTGGGAGCCCACGCGCAGGCGGCCCTCGAGCACCACGCATTCTTCGTCCTGCGGGTGCCGATGCGCCGGCAGTGTGGCGCCGGGTGCCAGGCGCAGCAGGTAGGACAACACGCCGGCGTGCTGACGCAGCACCTTGATGCACACACCGTCGAGGAAGGGTTGCCACAGGCCGGCGTCGGCGCTGATGGTCAGGTGCGAGGTATCGGCATCGGCTACGCGCTCCATCAGCCTGCGCCGGACGGCCTTGGTTTGCGTCGGCGCGGGGAGCGCGGGCGTGTCAGGTTCGCGTCGATGTGGGGTGTCCATGAGGTGGCTACGTAGCGTGTGTGCTTTTGGATGCAAGGGCCGCGATGGCGGCACGGCGCGGCCTGGACTGTCGCGCATGTGCCGCGTGCGATCAAGCGTTGAGACGGCGCTGAGACGGCCGTGATCAGGCGGCGGCGTCGACCTGTCGCGTGGCGGCCGTGTTTGCATCTGGGTGCCCGCCGCGTGCGTAAGGTTTTGACGCCTTCACCGACCGCGATCCCCGTCATGACCCGATTCGTCGAAGACACCCCTGCGCAACGACCCCGAGGCCCAGGCGCCACATCGTCGGCGCACTTCGACCTCGTCAGCCACTGGCGCATTGCCGCGCCGGTCGAGCGCGTCTGGGCCGCACTCACCGACCCGCAGAGCTGGCCGCTCTGGTGGCCGTATGTGCGCGATGTGCGCACCCTGCGCCGCGGCGACGTCAATGGCGTGGGCAGTGTGCGGCGCATTCAGTGGGCCACGCGGCTGCCCTATCAGATCGTCATCGAGGTCGAGGCGCTGGAAGCCTTGCGCCCCGAGCGGCTGCGTGGGCGCTCCCGTGGCCAGCTGCAGGGTGAAGGCATTTGGCTGCTGCGCGCCGACGGCGCCAGCACCGCAGTCACCTACGTCTGGCGTGTGCAACTCGGCAAGCTCTGGATGCGCTGCCTCGCACCCTTGCTGGCACCTGTGTTCCGCTGGAACCACGACGGCGTGATGCGTGCCGGCGAGATCGGTTTGACGCGCTACCTTGGTGCTGAGGCAGGCGCCGCGCGCTGACTCGCGGCGCGGCGCGCCGACGGCCGCGAACGTGGCGTCACACCGCCGCTGTGGCCTCGACCTCGATCAAAAACCCATGGTGCAGCTGCGGCACTGGCACCACGGCGCGTGCCGGGCGGTGCGCGCCGATCCACGTGGCGTACAGGGCGTTGAAGGCTGGCCACAGCGCGATGTCGGTGACGTAGACGCGTACCTGCACCAGGCGCGCCTTGTTGCTGCCGGCAGCCGTCAGCGCCGCTTCGACGTTATGCAGCACCTGCGTCGCCTGCGCTTCGAAGGGCTGGTCGTTCAAGCGCTGGCCGCTGGTGGTGATGGGTAACTGGCCCGATACGAAGACCAGGCCGGCGGCCACGACGGCGTGGCTGTAGTGGCCACCCGGTGGCGCCAGCGAGTCGGGGTTGTGGGTCTGAATGTTCATCGTCGGCGGCCTCGTTTGCGCTGCACAACGAGGGTCGCAGCCACCCTGCGCCGCCATGCGTGCAGGGCCAGCTTACCTCGCGCGGTAGAAGACGTAGTCGGCCGCGTAGCTGACTTGCTGCCGGCGCCCCGCGTCGGCGGCCGTGCAGGGGCTGGCAGGAGCCACGCCACCCTGTGTCTTCAGCCGCTGGATGTAGCTCATGCCTTGCATCGCGCCTTGCCCCATCGCGGGCTCGGTCTTCACCAGTTGCAGCGGGATGCTGCCCGGGGCAGCGGCTGCGATGGCGACTTGTTTGCCAGTGACTTTGGAGCCATCGCTGGCTTCCCAGGTGGGGCCGGCGTAGTACTTGCCCACGGGCTTGCCGCTGCCGTCCACCAGCGTGGCTACCGGGGCGACGAAGGCCCATTCGAACGCGCCCGCTGCGCCGGCTTTGGCGCGGCATTCGTAGGTGATTTCACCGCGGCCTGTGGTGCTCATGGCCTGGATTTGGCCGGCGGGTACGCGCACGGCTTCGGGCAGTTGGGCGTTGTCGACGACCATGGTCGTCGCGGCGCAGGCGGCAATGACGACGGGCAAGGCCAACATGGCAAGGCTTTTCATGGGAGTTCTCCAGAAGGGGTACGCGCCGGAAGTTGGCGTCGCCATGGGCCTTACGCGGAAGTGGCGCGCTTGGATGCGCCGGAGGGGGCTACAGCTGCAGCTTGCCCAGCGCGACGATGGGCCCGGTGGGCGCGCCCGTGGGCGAACCGCCTTGCGGCTCCACGCTGACGGCGAACGCCGCAGTGTCGAGAAGCAAGCCCGCGCGGCGCACCGTGGCGCCATTGCTGGCAGAGACCAGTCCCAGCGAACGCGGCGCGCCGCTGGCGGGCACGGCCCATAGCTCGAAGCTACGTGCGCTGCCGATGGCCCCCACCTGCACGGGTTTGAGCACCAGCGTGCTGCCATCGCCTGAGAGGCTGGCCACAAAGCTGGCAGGCATGGCGCCGCCGACTTCGGCGCTGGCCAGCACCACCACGATCGGCGCTACGTCGTCGCGCGGTGCGATTTGCAACACGGCCAAGCCGACCACGCCAGCCATCGCGAGTGCGCTCACGCCTTGCCACAACGCCAGCCGTTGCCACCAGCGCGCCGGTGCCGCGGTGTCACCAAACAAGCGCGACTGAAGTCGTTGCCACACGATGGCGTCTGGGGCCACCGGCGGCACCACCTCGGCCAGTGGCAGCAAGCGGGATTGCCAGGCCGACACCGCCTCACGCAAGGCCGGATGCGCCGGCAGCAGCGCTTCCAGTCGCCGCCGCGCAGGGCCACGCAAGGTGCCCAGCACGTATTCGGCAGCCAGACGGTCGGCGAGTTCGCGTCGGCCGTAGTCCATCAGGGCACCTTGGCCACGGCCGCGTGTTCAAGACAGGTTTTCAGCGCCGCCAAACCACGGCGCACCCAGCTCTTGACGGTGCCCAGGGGCTGGCTCAGATGCGCCGCCACTTCGCTGTAGGCCTTGCCCTGGAAGAAGGCCAAGGCCATGGCCTGTTGTTGTGCCCCCGACAGACGCTGCATGCAGCCACGCAAGGCGCGCGCGTCGGCCGAACGCTCCAGCAGTTCGAGCGGGCCGGGGTCGTCGCTGATGAAGTCTTGCAGCATGTCGTGGTCTTCGCTGTCGTCGTGGCTGGCCACCTGGGTGCTCAGCAGCGTGGGTTGGGTTTGACGTCGGCGTAGGCCGTCGATGGCGCGGTTGCGGGCAATGCTGCTCAACCAGGTCAGAGGCTGGCTCAAGCGGGCGTCGAAATCGCTGGCAGCACGCCAGACGCTGATGTAGACCTCCTGCAGGATGTCTTGCGAAAGCTCCCTATTGCGGGTGATACGCAGGATCACCCCCAGCAGATGCGCGGCGGTGCGGTCGTACAGCGCAGTGAACGCCGCGCGCTCACCCAAAGCCACGCGCGACAACAGCGCGGCGATCTCGGTGGCGCGGGCGTTGTCGGGGCGAGGTGGTGGTGTCGACACGGCCTGAATTGTGCCGCCTCTCAAAGCCGCGAGGCTCAGCCGCGCAGGAGGTCGATTTCACGCAGGCCTGCCGAACCGGGGAACACGGTGGTGTCGAGTGCACCCGTGCTAACGCCCAAGTGACGCGCCATGATGGGCCGCAGCACGGCGCGCATGTCGGTGGTGGTCTTCAAATCACGCCCCTCAAACCGCTGCGCCGGTGCCAAGCCGGGCCAGTCGGCATGCACGCTGCCGCCCTTGACGGCGCCACCCAGCACGAAGGCCACACCACCGCTGCCGTGGTCGGTGCCCAGGGTGCCGTTGACGGCGACCTCGCGGCCAAACTCGCTGGCCACGACGACGACAGTGCGTGACCAGGCGCCCAGCGCTTCGGGCGCGTTGAACATCTCGCGCAGTGCCGCGAGCATGGCGTCGAGCGTGCGCATGTTGTTGGCCAGCGCGCCTTGCAGCGCCGACTGGTTGGCGTGCGAGTCCCAGCCGCCAAGTTCCAGCACGGCGACCTGGCTGCCGCCCGGGCGCAGCAGCAGCTCAGCGGCCTTGCGTGCCAGCGCCACCGCGCCGTTCGGATTCGGGGGCGGCGCCATGCCCGCCATCGTCATGCCAGGCGCGCTGCGCAGGTCGCGCGCACGCGCCAGCGCTTGGCCCAGGGCGGGGTCGGCGCGGTAGAGCGCGTGCAGGCGTGCCACCAAGTCGGCGCCGGGTTCGGGAAGGTTTGACGGCGCCCAGCTGTCGATCTGCTCGCAGCCGCGCAGCAGCAAAGGCACGGCGGTGTTGATGGCTACGCCGCGCTGCTCGGTGCTGGCCAGGGCGCGCCCGAGCCATCCGGTCAACAGCTCGTAGGGTTTGCTGCCACCCGATTCAAGCAGCTGCTGCGCATCGAAGTGAGAACGCTCGCGGTAGGGCAGGCCCACGGCGTGCACCACCGCCGCTTCACCGCGCAAATACATGGCGTGCAGCTGCGCCAGGTTGGGATGCATAGCGAAGTCGGCGTCGAGCGTGAGTGCGGGCACGCCGTAGTCGGCCAGGGGCCCACGCGCAGCGGCGAAGGCGGGGTCGCCCAAGGCGGGCACGGCGGCCAGGCCGTCCATGCCACCACGCAAGAGCACGAAGACGAAGCGATTGTCGCTCTTGTCGCCCGCGCGCGCTGTGCCAGCCACTGACAGGTTGGCAAAGCCTGCGGCCAAGCTGGCGACGAGCAAACGGCGGCGTGTGATGAGGGGTGATTGCATCAACGTTCTCCTTCAGCGGCGCTGGAATTCGGGCGACATGAGCAGCAGCGCCAGGGCTTGTGGGCCGTCGGCCGCGCGCTCGATCTGCTGCGTGCTCAGCTCACTCAAAGCCACGCCCAGGCTGGCGCGTGCCAGAGCCCGCGCGTCGGTCTGGCGGCCTACACGATCGGCCACGCGCGTGGCCCATTCCACGCGCTTCCACACGGCGTCTGGGCCCAGCCATTCCTCGGCGCGGTCGGGCCAGCCGGCGGGCGAGGGCGGTGCTTGCACACGCTGGCCCAGGCCACCGATGCCGCCATCGGCCTGGCGCGTGAAGGCTTGCTCGCCGAGGTTCAGCACACGTGCCGTGCTGATGACGAATTCTTCGGGCGACTTGAGCTTGCTCTGCGCTGGCGCCCAGGCTTCAGGCGACATCACCAGCTCGCGGTGCAGCGTGGGTAGGTCGCCGCCGCTCTTGCGGTAGCTCGCGGCCAGGCGCTCCACCAGCGCGGCGGGCGGGTCATCAGTGACGAAGTGGCGCGCCAGCTTGAAGGCGATGAAGCGTGCGGTGGACGGGTGCATCGCCAGGTCGTGCAGCGTCTCGCGCAACGTGCCTTCGCCCTCGCCGTAGGGCTTGCCCAACACGCGCTTGGCGCCGGGCTCGTGCCAGGCGGCGTCAAAGCGGCCGGCGGCTTCACCGGCGGGGATGGCGCCCGCCATCAGCGCGGCCACCGGCACGCGCCAGCCCGTGAGCACACGCGCAAAGGCGGTGACGTCGGCCTGCGTGTAGCCACCCCAGCCGCCGTAGTCACGGCCGCCGCCGCTAACGCCCAAGGTGTGGAGCTCCAGCACTTCACGCGCCAGGTTTTCGTTCAGGCCCGTCAGGCGCGGCGGCGGCTCGCCCGCCGCGCGCGGGCGCCGGCGCAGCTGCAGCACCACGCGGGAGTTGGGGCCCGCACTCTGGTCGTTGTCGAGGTAGCGCAGCATCGCCGGGTGCGTGACGGCGGCCACCAGCATGTCTTCGAATGAGCCACCCAGGTGCGGGCGAATGGCCTCGCGCTCAAAGGCGCCGGCCAGGCCACGCACGCTTCCTTTGGCCACGGAGACGGCGAAGTGGTTGGCCCAAAAGAGCGCCAGGCGTTCGTTGAAAGCTTGCGTGCTGGTGGCGGCCGTCAGCAAGCGCGCGCGCTGGTCGGCGGTGACCAGGTTGCGGATGTGCTCGTTGTACTGCTGCTCGTTGGCGCGGATCTCAGCTTCGCTCGCTGGGGTGGCCGCAGGGGCTGTGGCGGCGGCTGAGATTGGAGCCGCGCTACCACCGGTGTTGACCGCAGCAGCCGCCGCCGCCGCAGCCTGCCGACGCTGCTGTTGAAAGTCCGCCAGCCGCATCACACCGTCGCGCGCGCTGGGCAGCTTGTCACCGCGCTGCGGCGCCGCAGCACCCACCTGCGCCAACAGCCAGCCCTGCGCGTCGTGGCCCACCGTGCTGAGTGCGGCCTCGCCCAGACCGAAGCGATGCGCGGCGATGACGGCGGCTTGTTCGGGTGAAATCGTCAGCTTGGACATGGCGGCTCCTCGTGCAGCCGCTAGTGTCGCTCGTGTACGCGGCGCTGGCGTGGCGCGCGCGTGAAGTTTGGTTGCTGCGGTGGCGTGTGCGTCGGCACCCGCGCCAACGCGGCCAGCCTTACTTCGCCAGCAGCCGATTCACCGCGTCGATGTCGCTTGGGCTCAGCTGCCCTGAGGCCTGGCGCAGCTTCAAGCCACCGAGCATGACGTCGTAGCGTGCCTTGGCCAAGTCACGCTGGGTGGTGAACAGCTGGGTCTGCGAGTTCAGTACGTCCAGGTTCACGCGTACGCCGACCCTGTAGCCGAGTTGCGTGGCTTCAAGGGCGAGCTTGGACGAAGCCTCAGCAGCTTCAAGCGCGGCCACCTGGGCACGCAGCGACTGCACGCCGAAGTAGGCCACGCGCGTGGCCTGGGCCACGCCACGGCGCGCGGCTTCGAGGTCGTTGCGCGACTTGTCTTCCAGCGCCAGTGTTTCGCTGATGCGGTTCTGCGTGGCGCCGCCGGTGTACAGCGGCCAGACCAGCTGCAGGCCGACCGTCGCCGACTTGCTAACCCCCGGAGTACTGGCCAGGTTGCCGCTGGTGCGTGTCAGGCCGGCCGAGGCCACGGCGTCGAGCGTGGGCATGTCGGCCGCGCGCGCCTTGCTGGTTTCAAGCGTCGCCAGTTCCAGACCCACGCGCGCGCGCATCACGCTGGGGTGCGTGCCATCGGCGGCCGTGACCCATTCGTCGGCGTTGGCCGGCACCACCTGCGGCAACAGCACTGGCACGGCCAACGGCTTGGGGGCGACCCCAGGTCGGCCGACCAATTGGTCCAACGCGATGCGCTTGGTGCGCAGGTCGTTCTCGGCGGCGATCTCCTGCGCGGTGGCAAGGTCAAACCGCGCCTGCGCTTCACGTGTGTCGGTGATGGTCGCGGTGCCGACTTCGAAGTTGCGCTTGGCTGAGGCCAACTGCTCGGTGATGGCCTTCTTGCTGGCCTGCGTCGTCGTCAGCGTGTCCTGCGCGGCGAGCACGTCGAAGTAGCCCTGCGCTACACGTACGATCAAGTCTTGCTCGGCGCTTTCCAGGTCAGCCCTGGCGGTC
>JANMMH010000391.1:0-2683 GCA_031373055.1 Rubrivivax sp.
TTCGGCCTGAGCTACGACGTGGTGGACGACCTCACCGGCAAGAAGCTCGGCCGCGCGTCCTCGGGCACCTTCCGCACGGCGGATGTGGTGGGCCTGGACGTGATGTTCCACGTCATCAAGACGCTGCAAGACAACCTGGCCACCGACCCGTTCTTCCCCAGCTACACCACCCCTGCGGTGTTAGCGAAATTGATGGAACAAGGCGCGCTGGGCCAGAAAAGCGGCGCGGGTTTTTACAAGAAAGTGGGCAAGGACATCCTGCGCCTGGACCCGGCCACGGCCGAGTACGTAGCCGCAGGCGGCAAGGCCGACACCATCGTCGATCGCATCTTGAAGAAGCCGCCCGCCGAGCGCCTGAAGCTGCTGCGTGAATCGAGCAACCCGCAGGCGCAGTTCCTCTGGGCGATTCAGCGCGACGCCTTCCACTACGCCGCCGTGCACCTGGGCGACATCGCCGAGACCGCGCGCGACATCGACCTGGCCATGCGCTGGGGCTTTGGCACGCAGCAAGGCCCCTTCGAGCTGTGGCAGCAGGCCGGCTGGAAGCAGGTGGCCTCGTGGGTCAAGGAAGACATCGACGCCGGCAAAGCGCTGTGCAAGGCGCCGCTGCCGGATTGGGTGTTCGATGGGCCGGTTGCTGAAAATGCGGGCGTGCACCGCGCTGAAGGCTCGTGGAGTGCCGCCGCGCAGCGCTTCATCCCGCCGCGCCAGTTGCCGGTCTACGCACGCCAGCACTTCCGCGAGAACGTGACGGGCGGCGGCGAGGTCGCGCCACTCAAGAGCGGCACCGAGCTCTGGCGCAACGACGAGATTCGCCTGTGGACGCCCGACGGCGACGTGCTGGTGGCCAGCATCACCGCCAAGCTGCACCTGATCAGCCCAGCGGTGAGTGAAGGCTTGGTCAAGGCGGTGGAACTCGCCGAAGCCAGCTACCAAGGCCTGGTCATCTGGTCGCCGGACGATGTGTTTTCGGCCGGCGCCAACCTGGAAGCGCTGCTGCCGGTGTTCATGAAACTCGGCGGCAAAGGCATCATGCCCGAGCAGAAGAAGCTGCAAGACATGATGCTGCGCTTGCGCTATGCCGGCGTGCCCGTTGTCAGCGCCATTCGAGGGTTAGCACTGGGCGGGGGTTGCGAGATCGCCATCCACAGCGCACGGCGCGTGGCGCACATGGAAAGCTATGTCGGCTTCGTCGAAGTCGGCGTCGGCCTGGTGCCGGGCGGTGGCGGTCTGGCCTACATCGCGCGCCGCGCGGCGGAAATGGCGGCAGCCGGCAACGCCAACGCCGACCTCTTCACCTTCCTGCGCGACGCTTTCACGAGTGCCGCCACAGCCAAGGTCGCTACCAGCGCGCTCGAAGCCAGGAAGATGGGCTACTTACTCGACGGCGACATCATCGTGCCGCACCGTGACGAGCTGCTTTTCGTGGCCATCACGCAGGCCAAGTCCATGTTCACCAGCGGCTACCGCGCCCCGGCGCGCGCGCTCTTCCCGGTGGCGGGCCGCAGTGCTGTCGCCACCATCAAAGGCCAGCTTGCCAACATGCGCGACGGCGGCTTCATCAGTGCGCACGACTTTCACATCGGCACGCTCATCGCCGAGGTGGTGTGCGGTGGTGACGTCGACGCCGGCACGGTGGTGAACGAGGACTATTTGATGGCCATGGAGCGCAAGGCTTTCTGCGGCCTGCTCGACCATCCAAAAACACAAGAACGCATCATGGGCATGCTGCAAACCGGCAAGCCCGTAAGGAACTGATCATGAGCAAACAAGTGCAAGACGCCTACATCGTCGCCGCCACGCGCACGCCCATCGGCAAGGCGCCGCGTGGCATGTTTCGCCACACGCGGCCCGATGATTTGCTGGTCGCGGCGGTGCGCCATGCGCTGGCGCAGGTGCCCAGCCTGGACCCCAAGGCGATTGAAGACGCCATCATCGGCTGCTCGTTCCCCGAAGGTGAGCAGGGCGTGAACATGGCGCGCGCCGCGATGGTCATCGCCGGGCTGCCGCACTCGGTGAGTGGCGTGACGGTGAACCGCTTTTGCGCGTCGGGATTGACGGCGTTGCAGATGGCCGCCGACCGCATTCGCGTCGGCGAGGCCGATGTGATGATCGCCGGCGGCGCCGAGAGCATGAGCATGGTGCCCATGGGCGGCAACAAGCCGTCCTTCAACCCGGAAGTCTTTGCGCGCGACGAAAACGTAGGCATCGCCTACGGCATGGGGCTCACGGCAGAGAAGGTGGCCACGCAGTGGAAGGTCAGCCGCGAAGCGCAAGACGCGTTTGCGCTGGCCTCGCACCAGAAGGCCATGAAGGCGATCGCTGCGGGTGAGTTCAAAAACGAGATGACGCCGGTGTCCATCGTCGAGCGCTTTCCCGACATGGCGTCGGGCGACGTCAGCACCAAAACACGCAGCGTCGACACCGACGAAGGCCCACGCGCTGACACCACCCTTGAAGCCTTAGCCAAGCTGCGCCCGGTCTTCGCCGCCAAGGGCTCGGTGACGGCGGGCAACAGCTCGCAGACGAGCGACGGCGCGGGCGTGTTGATCCTGGCCAGCGAAGCGGCGATCAAGCGTTTTGGCCTCACGCCGCTGGCGCGCTTCGTGAGCTTCGCGGCGCGCGGTGTGGCGCCCGAGATCATGGGCATTGGCCCCATCGAAGCGATTCCCGCAGCGTTGCG
>JANMMH010000516.1:0-1809 GCA_031373055.1 Rubrivivax sp.
TGCACAGGCGGATAACAAAAGCGCTATCGCCATTGCAGCCGGAAAGCATAGGTTTTTCAGCATAGGACACCGGGTAAACAACTA
Organism: Rubrivivax sp.; assembly: GCA_031373055.1. Taxonomy (GTDB): domain Bacteria; phylum Pseudomonadota; class Gammaproteobacteria; order Burkholderiales; family Burkholderiaceae_C; genus Rubrivivax. The sequence continues at coordinate 85 of JANMMH010000516.1, forward strand.
AACGATTCCTGAAACAAGGGGTACGAAGCGCACATCATGAACGATTTTTTGCAAGAATTGCGTTGGTGGCGCCACGCGGCCCACGCTGCGTGTGCGCCGCGCCTCCACGCCCTTGCGCACCCACACCTCTTCTTGCGCCAGCAGTTTGGCTTCACGCGCGCGCAGCAGCGACTCGTTTTCCAGCTCCTGCGCCTTGGTGAATTCGAAGGTGGCAAACGAGCCCGGATAACTTCTGAGTTGACCGCGGTCAAGCTCGATGATGCGCGTGGCCACCACGTCGATGAAAGCGCGGTCGTGCGAGATGAGCACGAGCGCGCCGCGCCAGCCCAGCAGCAGCTCTTGCAGCCATTCGATGGCGTCGACGTCCAGGTGATTGGTCGGCTCGTCGAGCAAGAGCACGTCGGGTCGCGCCACCAGCGCACGCGCCAGCGCGACACGTTTTTTGGTGCCGCCTGAAAGTGCCGACACCGCCAGCGTCGGCTCCAGGTTCAGCCGATGCAGCGCTTCGTCCACACGCTGCTCCCAGGTCCAGCCGTCCAGGGCTTCAAGCCGTGTTTGCAGCGCGTCCAGGTCTTCATGCGGCTCATGCGCTTCGTAGCGCTGGCGCAGCTCGCGCGCCTCACTCACGCCGTCGGCCACGGCGTCGAAGACCGTGATCTCGGGCGCGAACACGGGCTCTTGCGCAACGTAGACGCGGTTGAGCTTGCCCTGAATTTGCAAGAGGCCGTCATCGGGCAATTCGAGCCCCGCCAGGATCTTCAAGAGCGAGGACTTGCCGCTGCCGTTGCGCCCAATCAGCGCCACGCGCTCGCCGGCTTCGAGCGAAAGGCCGGTGCCGGCAAGCAAGGGCACATGGCCGTAAGCCAGGTGCGCGTTCGAAAGACTCAGCAGGGCCATGGATCCGTCAGCTTCAACAAGGAAGCGCCAGAGTCTATGCGCTGCGGATGACTAACGTCTCAAGCGTACTGACGCATAGCGGGCCACATGTAGGGCCTTCAAGCCCAGACTTCAGCCGCCGTCTCGACCACCAGGCGCAGCTTGTCGCGCTGTGCTTGCACGGCGATGTTGTTGCCGTGCACGGTGCTGGAAAAGCCGCACTGCGGCGACAGGCACAGCTGGTCCAGCGGCGCGTACTTGGCGGCTTCATCGATGCGGCGCTTGAGCGCGTCTTTGCTCTCCATCGCGCCAAACTTGGTGGTCACCAGGCCGAGCACGGCGATCTTGCCTTTGGACAGGTAACGCAGCGGGCGGAAGTCACCACTGCGCTCGTCGTCGTACTCCATGAAGTAGGCGTCGAGATTCATCTCGGAGAGCAGCGCCTCGGCCACCGGCTCGTAGTTGCCGGCCGCCGCGTGCGTGCTCTTGAAGTTGCCACGGCACAGGTGCATGGCCAAGGTCATGCCCGCAGGCTTGTAGGCCACGACCTTGTTGATGAAGGTGGCGTAGCGGTGCGGCAGCTCATTGGGGTCGTCGCCACGCGAGCGCGCGGCTTCGCGCATCTTCTCGTCGCACAGGTAGGCCATGTTGGTGTCGTCCATCTGCACGTAGCGGCAGCCGGCGTCGAAGAGCGATTGCAACTCGTCGCCGTAAGCCTTGGCCACGTCGTCATAGAAGGCCGGATCCAGCTCGGGGTAGTGCTCGCGGCTGATGCCGGCGCGGCCACCTCGAAAGTGCAGCATGGTCGGGCTGGGGATGGTTACTTTGGGCGTTAGACCCGCCTTGACC
>JANMMH010000581.1:0-7804 GCA_031373055.1 Rubrivivax sp.
GGCGGCGATGCCCAGCGCCATTTGCGTGCGCGCCACATCCAGGCCCAAGAGGCGCGAACAAGCCGCCGCGCTGCCCAACATGCCGGTGGTGCCGGTGATGTGCCAGCCGCGGTCGTAGTGGTCGGGGTAGATGGCGTTGCCGACGCGGCAGCTGACCTCGATGCCCAGCACCAGCGCGTCGATGAACGCGCGGCCCGACAGGGCCAGGTGTTCACACAGCGCGAGTGCTGCGGGTGCCACCGGCCCGGCCGGATGAATGATGGTTTTGAGGTGCGTGTCGTCAAAGTCCCAGGTGTGCGAGCTGATGCCATTGATGAGCGCCGCGCTGGCAATGTCCAGCCGCTCGCGCCGGCCCAGCACAGCGGCCTGCGCCGCAGGTTGCAGCTCCTGCACGGCGTGCAGTGCGGCCAACACCGTTTCGTGGCCAGAGGGCCCGATGGCGCAGCCGGCCCAGTTGGCGAAGGTGCGGTGCGCTTCAGTGTCCACCGCGTCGCTCCAGCCGCGGCTGGGGTGCTCAAGGGCAAAGCGCGCGAGTTGCGCGCTGACGGCCGGTGCGTTGGCGTCGGCTTTTCGGGTTTGATTCAGGGCCATGGTTTCTCTGAGTGTTTCTGTATACGGAACGAAGGTCCGCATCAAGGGACAGAGGATTAGGCCGGGGAGTGGTGCTCAAGTCAACCCGGGCGCGCCCGCCATTCCTGCCGAGCGGAAGTCACTTGACGATCAACATCAACGCCACGACCACCAGGAAACCAAGCAGCACGCGACGAAACACCACCTCGCTGAGGTAGCGGCGCACACGTTTGCCCACGCCCAAGCCAAGTGCGACCGGCAGCAGTGCCAGCGCTGACAACACGACCTCGCGCACGCCGAACCGGCCCTGCGCGGCCATCGAGCCGTACAGCGGGACCGAGCCGCAAAGGTAGATCACGCTGATGGTGCCCACGAAGACATCACGCGTCAGGCGCAGGCTCACGAGGTAGCTGATGATCACGGGGCCGGTCAGCGCCGAGACGCCGCCCATCACGCCGGAGACGGCGCCGACGACCGCGCTCCACCAGCGCTCTTGCTTGGGTGGCACATTGAGTTTGAGCGGCAGCGCATTGAGCATGACGGCCAGCAGCACCACGCAGGCCAGCACCGTGCGCAGCGTGCTGTCTGACAGCGCCAGGGTCATCGGCACCGTGAGCAGCGTGGCCAGCGCCAGCATCACGATCAGCGGCAAGAAGCGGCGCACGCCTTGCACCGAGATGCCGCTATCCCACGCCTGCCAGACGTTGCTGATGAGCACGGGTGCGGCCATGAGCGCGATGCCGGTGGCCGCAGGCCAGCCTAGCGACAGCAGCGGCAGCGCGACCAGCGGCAGCCCGATACCCAGCGTGCCTTTGACCAGGCCGCCCAGGAAGAAGGCGCCCGCCGAGAGCGCGAGCAGGCCAGCACTGGGCCAGGTGATGGTGTCTAACATCCGAAGTAAGCGTGGTGACTCAGATGCTGTAAGACTCGTAGGTGGCAGGGTGAAAGATCTCGTCCACCGACATCAGCCGCGCCGACAGCCCCTGGGCGTGGTGGTGGCGCACGAAGGTCTCAAGCGTGCGCCGGCTGCTGGCCACGCCGTAGGCCCAGTAGTCGGCGCCCAGCGTTTCGCGCGCCGCCTTCAACTGCTCTTCGACGAAGGGCAAGGTGACCTTGGTGGCGGACGTGTCGGCGAGTTTTTCCAATGCCACCGCCTTGGCCTGGCTGAAAGCTTTGAAGACGGCGCCGGGCAGCCAGGGGTGCTGCGCCGCGAGTTCCTTCTTCACACCCACCACATGCATGATGGGGAACACGCCAGTGCGGCGGTAGTAGTCCTTGGCCTTCGCAGTGGGGTCGTCGAACAACCAGCCGACGTTGGGGTTGCTGAGTGCCGCGCCGCTGGGTGGGCGCGGGGCGATGAAGCCGTCGAGCTCACCGCGGTCAAGCATGTCGGAAATGGTCTGGCCTTCGGGCGCGTTTTCCATCTTCACGTCGGGCGGCAGTTGCAGCTTGATCTTCTCGGGCCGGCCCGGCGTGTCGATGCCGCCGCGCACCCAGGTGATGTCAGCCGGGCTCACGCCGAAGTCGTCTTGCAGCATCGCGCGTGCCCACACGTTGGCCGTTAGCTGGTACTCGGGCAAGCCCACACGTTTGCCCTTCAGGTCTTCGGGCTTCTTGATGCGGTCTTTGCGCACGTAGATGCTGGTGTGGCGAAAGGCGCGCGAGAGGAACACCGGCACGGCGATGTAGGGGCTCTCGCCTTTGCTGGCCTTGACGAGGTAACTGGAAAACGAAAGCTCGCTGATGTCGAACTCGACGCCACGAAAGGCGCGGAAGAAAGTTTCTTCGGGTGAGAGCGTCATGCACACCGGGTCGACGCCGTCGATTTGCACGCTGCCGTCGAGCAGGGCGCGCGTGCGGTCGTAGTCGCCCATGGCGATGGAGAGTTGGAGTTTGCTCATGTTGGCTGGGTGGGTTATCTAAGGTTCGTAAGTCACGGTGTGGTGGGCAGGATGCCGCGGCGCAAGACCAGCGGCTTGGCGTCGAAGCGTTGTTTGCACATCCAGGCTGCCAAGGCCGAGTCCAGATGGTCGGCGTGGCCGGGGAACCAGCGGGCCAACTCGTCGGCGAGTGAAGGCACGATGTCGACGCGTCCCTGGGCCACCAGCGCGCGCACTTCATCCACCGACTTCAACACGGCGGCATGTTCGTCGATGTGGCATTGGCGCGGCGGGAAGTTGGTCTCGGTCATCCATTTGTCTTCAGTGCCGAAGTGGCGGCGTGCGTGCTCGGCAAAGGCATCAAGCCGGCTGGCGACGTTGCTGGCGTCGGCCTCGCGCAAGGACTGCACGCAGGCCACGAACTCGCGGTGCTCGGCGTCGATGGCGGGGAAGCCGAGCAGCAGACGGTCGCTCCAGACCAGGGGTTCGGGCACGACGTCACTGCGCATGGGTGCCCACCCTGTAAGCCAGTTGTTTCCACAAATTCCAAGGCCGCTCAACCTGCCCTTCGACCGTGACGCGCGCTGCCTCGGCCTCACCCGCGCTCAGGCCGCGCACCTCGCCCAGTGCGAGTGCCTGCAGCAAAAGCTTGGCGTTGACCTCGGCGTAGACGCTGCGGTAGACGGCCAGCTTCACCGTGTCGGCAACGATGGTGCAGCCATGTCCACGCATCAGCACGATGCGCGCGCTTCCCAGTGTGCGAGCCAGCGCCGCGCCGAGCTCGCGGCTGCGGATGAGCAAGTCACTCGCGTCACCGGCGTGCTCGCTGATCTCAAAGAGTGGCGGCGCCGCGCCACCAGGCCCCGACAAGAAACCACACATGTGGCACACCGGCCGCAGCGTGGCGCCGCGCGCGATGGTGAAGGGCAGCACGGCGGGTGAATGGTGGTGCACGACAGCCATCACGTCGGGCCGCGCTTGGTAGATTTCGCTGTGGATGAAGCGCTCCAGGTAGAGCTTGGGCGGCGTGGCCATCAGCGCGTCACCGGTGGCGACGGCGTGCTCAATCACATCGGCGGCCACCACCTGCCCCGGTGCGACGTTACGCGCCATGACAAAGCGGCTGGCGTCCTGGTCGTGGCGCGCGCTGACATGGCCAAAGGCGTCGACGATGCCTTGGTGGAAAAGAATGCGGTTGGCGTCAACCACATCCTGGATCAAAGCACTGCTGGCGGGACTCGGGTTCATGGCAGCGAGGGTAAACCGAAGTGCCTGTGCCGCTGATGAACCGGTAGGCGGCGCGCACTCGCAACCTTGAAGACGACGATGAAAACGATGAAGCTGCTGCCACTGCTTGGGACTTGCCTGCTGACCTTTGTCGGGGCGTGGGCCGGGCCAGCGCGGGCGCAAGCCCCGGCCAGTGATTGGCCCGCACGCACCGTCACCCTGGTGGTGCCCTCGTCGCCTGGTGGCGGCACGGACGCCTACGGTCGGCTGTTAGCACAGGCGCTGACCGAGCAGTTCAAGCAGACCTTCGTGGTCGAGAACAAGCCCGGCGCCAGCGGGGCCATCGGCGCCACGGCGGTGGCTGGCGCGGCGGCTGACGGCTACACGCTGCTGGTGGCTTCGAACTCTTCGCTGGGCATCAACCCGGGCCTGTACAAGACGCTGGGCTACGACGTGCAACGTGACTTTGCGGCGGTCACCCGCGGTGTCATCGCGCCCATGGTCATCGTGGCGCACATTAGCGCCAAGGCCAAGACCATGGCAGAGCTGCTGGAGCGCGGCAAGCGTGAACCGGCGCAGCTCTTCTACGGCACGGCCGGTGTCGGCAGCCCGCTCTACATCGGCGTGCGCATGATCGAAGAAGCCAGTGGCGCGCGCTTCAGCCACGTGCCCTACAAAGGTGTGGGCCCGGCCTACCAGGACCTGCTCGCCGGGCGCCTGCAATTCATGCTCACCGACCTGGCCAGCGCGCGGCCTTTCATCGACGCCGGCAAGCTTGCGGCACTGAGCATCACCGACAAGAGCAGCCTGCTGCCCGGTGTGCCGACATTCGCCGAGAGCGGCCTGGGCGGCGTCAAGGCGTTCACCGCGTTCTCCGTCATGGCGCCGGCCAAGGTGCCCGCAGCCGTCGTGCAGCGCCTGTCCACCGAGATCGCCAAAGCCATGAAGCTGCCGGCCCATGCGGCCAAGCTGGAGCAGCTGGCACTGCTGCCGGTGTTCGACACGCCGGCGCAGTTTGCGGCCTCGCTCAAAGATGAACAGCAGCTGTGGGCGGCGTTCATCCGTCAGCACAACATCACGCCGGATTGACGCACGCGAGCGCCGTGCACGCTGCCGCCACGGGCAGGCCCATGGTGCTGGCAAGGTCGCGGCGAAGGCCGCCGTCATTCAAGTTGAGGATGACGCTGATGCACGCCAACTCCACAATGGCTTCGCGCGATCGGCGCCATACCCAACCAAGGAGCTGAATCATGTCCAAGACGTTGACTGCGCTGGCCGCCGTCCTTTGTTGTGCCGCGCCGGCGGCCTGGGCTCAGGTGAGCAGCTTCGATGCCACCACGAACCTGTTGATGATTCCCTCGGTCAGCGTCGGCGCCTCGAGCTTCATCAACGTGAGTTTGAAGAACCGCGGTGACTATGTTTTCGAGCTGCAAGACGCCACCGCGCAGAGCCCTGCCGCGCCTGGTGTGACGAGCTACGACGCCGTCAGTGGCGTGCTGACACTGCCGGCGGTGAAGGTCGGCACCAGCACCTATGTCGACGTCAAATTGCTGAACACCGGCAACTTTGTGTTCACGCTGCAAGCGGCTACCGCCCTGCCGCAGGCCACGATCGACGAGGCCTTGGCGCTGGTGACCACGCTCGACGCACGCTGGGCCACTGGCGTGCCCGCCACCGCCGAGCTGCGCACATCGCTGCTCGACGGCTGCTACCTTCACGACGGTCGCTCCAAGGCGTGGCTGATCGCCGACACCGACGCCAACCTGGCGGCCTACGCCCTGCGTGACGCCTACCAGGTCGGCCGCCGCAGCAGCAATCTGCAAGTACTCGCGGTGCGCAACGTGAACAACGCCGATGGCAGCACCAGGCGCGAAATCGACGTGCAGTACGACATCAGCTACAGCGACGGCACGTCGACCTCGCAGACCAAGAGCACGCTGGTCAGCGGCAGCACGAACGGCACGCCACGCTGCACCACGCCGCAAAACCTTGCGGCGCTCCGATACCTGGGCAACCAGATGATCGTCCAGGCCTCGGTACGTGCCAACAATTGGCGTGATGAGCGCTACAACATTTCTAACGGCGCGCCGGCCTCGCCAGCGGTGAACTACCGCCGTGAGGTGCAGTTCCAGATCACCGACCCCTTGGGCCACGCCAAGTACGTGATCGTCACCGGCCGCGGGCCGACGAACACCATCGCCGGGCAAGTCCATCCGTTTTCTATGAAGTTCCTCTCGCCGCAGCTGCTCAAGTCGGCGCCCGAGTTGCAGGGCAAGCAGGGCAACTTCCTCAACTGGCTGGCCGACGATTCATTTCGCAACTGCCGCATGGCCGACGGCAGCGTCCCGGTGGTCATGGTGGTCGACTGCGTGGCAAACGGAGCGACGACAAACGTCTGGGGCTGGACAACGTCCACGCCTGATGCTGCGGCCGACCAGGGATTCGTTGCACAAGACTGGGTTGCAGGCACCAGTTATCGCTTCGACGTCTACGACGACGACGGCTGGAAGACCGTCAACGGTCACGCCAACAGGATGCCTGTCGCCACCTATCACGCCATGCTCGATAGGCTGCCCTACACCTTTGTGGCGATGACCAACAAGTACCCGCTGATCTATCTGGGCGGCATGAGCTCCGCCCAGGCGGCAGCCAATGCTGTGAGTGCCACGCCTGCGCCGCTGTCGCTGAGCTGGACCCAGCCTGGCGCGCAGGCCGACGGCCGCAAGCTGCACCTGTTCCAGGTCTGGGAGTTTCACCAGGGAGCCAAGGCCAGCAACCTCGGTACCACCTTCAACCCTGCCTATCGTTCGATCGTTCGCGCCTATCCAGGAACGACAGCGGTGTCGACCACGAGCTTCCCGGTGACGGCCAAGCTGCCCGACCAGAAGAGCAAAACCTATACCGAGTTCAACCTCTTCTTTGCCGAGCCCGGAACGTTCAACTCGATCCAGAGCCGGATTTCGTTGCAGTGAGATCAGCAGACCTGCGGGCGGCGTCGTGCGAGCACGGGCGCCGCCCCATGGCCCGGTACGCGGCGCCCCGGGGTCGCACCCAAGCTCAATCGAAGATGTCGCTCAACCAGGACTTGCGGCGCGTGCCGACGTGGCGCTGGCGGCGCGGATCGTGGTCAGAGTCGACGAAGTCCCGATGCACTGTGCGGCCTTGGCCTTGCGCCGCCGCTTCGGGCACGGCCGACGTGGCGGCGCGCTCGATCAGCTTGTCGAGCTCGCCGCGGTCAAGCCACACGCCGCGGCACTGCGGGCAATAGTCGATCTCGACGCCTTGGCGTTCGCTCATCACGAGCGCGGTGTCAGGGCAGGTCGGGCATTTCATGTTCGTGTCCTTGGTGGGTTTCTTGCATACGGGTGGCAGCTTGGCGTGTCGATGTCAGCGCAGGCGGCTTCTCAGGCTCTCATCGTTCGAGCGCTTCAAAGCGCTGTCGCTGGCGCTGTCGCCTTGAGCCGCTGCCGCGGCGCCACGAGCGCAGCAAGACGCGAGCGGCGCAATACGAAGCGCGCACGGCGCTCCGCCAGGTCGCGCAATTCGTCGGCTTCGGAGTTGCGGGACTTGAACAGTACTGGCATCACGTCTCTCCTTGGGTTACAGGGCAGCTGAAAGATAGTGCTCGGTGGTGTTCTGAAAAAGCAGCTTTTCAAGAACACCAACATCGGTGAAAACTGTCCCCGCGCTCAAGCCCGGCTTGCGGCAAGCACTTCCAGCACCAGCGGATGGTGTTGCCCGCGTCGCGAACGGATGGCGTGGATTTCCTCCTTCACGGCAGCGCAGTGCCCCAACGGGCGCAGGCCGCGCATCAGCGCCACATCCTGCGCACCCAGCTGGCTGACGGGAAACACGCCCATGCCACGCGCGGCGAATACCGCCAGCAGTGCACTGTCCTCGAATTCGCCGACGATGTGAGGCCGCAGCCCTTCGGCCTGAAACCAATGGTCCAGCGCCGCGCGCAGCGCCGAGTGCCCCGTGGGCAACAGCACCGGAAGCCGGTTCAGCGACTGCGGAAACTGCTCCACGTCGGCCTTGCGCACGTGGGCCGCCGTGCCGTACCACTGCACCGGTGACGACACCAACCGCTCGCTCGTCAAACGAAGATTGGGGTTGCGCGGCGCGGG
>JANMMH010000601.1:0-4482 GCA_031373055.1 Rubrivivax sp.
CCGAAGATGGTGGACGGCAGCTGGACGGGTTCGATGAACCTCACCGAGCCGCAAGCCGGCAGCGACCTCTCGTTGGTGCGCACGCGCGCCGAGCCGCAGCCGGACGGCAGCTACAAGCTCTTCGGCACCAAGATCTTCATCACCTATGGTGAGCACGACATGGCGGACAACATCGTCCACCTGGTGCTGGCGCGCATCGCCGGCGCGCCAGAAGGTGTGAAGGGCATCTCGCTCTTCATCTGCCCCAAGTTCATGCCCGACGGCAGCCGCAACGACGTGTACTGCGTGAGCATCGAACACAAGCTCGGCATCAAGGCCAGCCCGACGGCAGTACTTCAATACGGTGACCATGGTGGCGCGGTGGCCGAGCTTATCGGCGGTGAAAACCGCGGCCTGGAGACGATGTTCATCATGATGAACGCGGCCCGTTTTGGCGTCGGCGTGCAAGGCATCGCGCTGGCCGAGCGTGCGTACCAAAAGGCCGTTAGTTTTGCACGCGACCGTGTGCAAAGCCGCCCGGTGGACGGCTCGCTGAACCGGGCCGCGCCCATCATCCACCACCCCGACGTGCGCCGCATGCTCATGACCATGCGCGCCTACACCGAAGCCTGCCGCGCGATGGCACTGGTAGCGGCTGCCGCTTTCGACGCCGCGCACGCGCACCCCGACGACGCCACGCGCAAGGCCAACCAGGCCTTCTACGAATTCATGGTGCCCCTGGTCAAAGGCCTGTCGACCGAGATGGCGCTGGATGTCGCCAGCCTGGGCGTGCAGGTGCATGGCGGCATGGGCTTCATCGAAGAGACGGGTGCCGCGCAACATCTGCGCGACGCCAAGATTCTGACCATCTACGAAGGCACGACGGCGATCCAGGCGAACGACTTGATCGGCCGCAAGACCGCGCGTGACGGTGGCGCCACGGCGCGTGGTGTGGCGGCGCAGATCGAGGCGACTGAACGTGAATTGACGGCGCGCCCAAGTGCCGCCTGCCAGACGATGGCGCGGCGCCTGAAGGCCGGTAGATTAGCGTTTTTGGATGCCGTCAACTTCGTCGTTAGCCAAGGCAAGACCAGCCCCAACGCCGTCTTCGCCGGCAGCGTGCCTTACCTGATGTTGGCCGGCACGGTGGTGGCGGGTTGGCAGATGGCGCGTGCGCTCATGATTGCCGAAGACCGCCTGGCGGCGCATGAAGAAGCCGACTTCATGCACGCCAAGATCGCCACCGCGCGCTTTTACGGCGACCACATTCTCAACAAGGCCACGGCCCTTCGCGACAGCATCGTCGAAGGCGCTGAGGCTGTCACCGCCATGTCGCTGGAGTCCTTCTGATGGCCTTGCCTCTCGTTCTGCAAAGCCGCGCGCTGCCCGTCATCGCCGCACCGCTGTTCATCATCAGCAACCCCAAGCTGGTGATCGCGCAGTGCACCGCCGGCGTCATCGGCTCGATGCCCGCGCTGAACGCACGCCCAGCCTCGCAGCTCGAAGAGTGGCTGGCCGAGATCACCGAAGGCCTGGCCGCCTGGGACCGCGCGCACCCCGAGTCGCCCGCCGCGCCCTACGCCATCAACCAGATCGTGCACAAGAGCAATGACCGCTTGGAGCACGATATGCAGGTCTGCGCCAAGTACAAGGTGCCCATCGTCATCACCTCGCTGGGTGCGCGCGTGGATGTGAACCAGGCCGTGCACAGCTGGGGCGGCATCGTGCTGCACGACGTCATCAACAACTTCTATTCACACAAGGCGATCGAGAAGGGCGCCGATGGTTTGATCCCCGTGGCTGCGGGCGCAGGCGGCCATGCTGGCGTGAAGAGCCCCTTCGCGCTGGTGCAGGAGATTCGCGAGTGGTTCGATGGCCCGATCGCCTTGAGCGGCGCCATCGCCAACGGCGGCGCGGTGCTGGCCGCGCAGGCCTGCGGCGCCGACTTCGCCTACATCGGCTCGGCCTTCATCGCCACCGATGAGGCGCGTGCGTCGGAGGCCTACAAACAGTGCATCGTCGCCAGCGACAGCGACGAGATCGTCTACTCCAGCCTCTTCACCGGCGTGCACGGCAACTACCTGGCGCCGTCGATTCGCAACGCCGGCATGGACCCCGATCACTTGCCCGAAGGCGACATCAAGACCATGGACTTCGGCGGCTCGGCAGCGGCGAAGGCGTGGAAGGATATTTGGGGCTGCGGGCAGGGCATTGGCGCGGTGAAGGCCGTGGTGCCGGTGGCGGAGTTGGTGGGGCGGTTGAGGGCTGAGTACGAGGCGGCGCGCGCACGACTGGCGCTGTAAGGTACGCCGCTGCCAGCGGGTGGGAGCTAAAACAAGGGGACATCGATGCGCCAAGTCATTCGCAACGTCAACTTGTTCGACAGCGCCGCCGGCGAATTCCGTGCGCGTACAACGATCGTTATTGAGCACGATCGCATCAGCGCCGTGACCCAGGAACCCATCCAGGTTGACGACGCGACCCCCATCGACGCGCAAGGCCGTGTCGTGCTGCCCGGCCTCATCGACGCCCACGTGCACGTCACGGCGACCTCGCATGACTTGATGGGCCTGGCGATGCAAGCCGTCTCGCTCACCGTGGCGCAGAGCGCGGAAGTCATGCGCGACATGCTGCACCGCGGCTTCACCACCGTGCGCGACGCCGCCGGTGCCGACCACGGCTTGCAGGAGGCCCAAGCCAGCGGCCTCTTCGAAGGGCCCCGTCTCTACATCGCGGGCTTTCCCATCTCGCAAACCGGCGGCCACGCCGACATGCGCCCGAAGGGGGTGCGCGGCCCCGGCATGTTCTGCAGCTGCGCCGGCCTGGGCCTGCTCGGCGCCATCGCCGACGGCGTGGGTGAAGTGCGCCGCGCCGTGCGCGAGCAGGTGCGCACGGGCGCCAACCACATCAAGATCATGGCCGGCGGCGGTGTCGCCAGCCCCACCGACCCCATCGACGGCACGCAGTTTTCGATGGAAGAGCTGCGCGCGGCGGTGGAAGAGGCCGAAGCCGCCAACCTTTACGCGTTAGCCCACGCCTATTCACCACGCGCCGTGACACGCGCGGTGCAGGCGGGGGTGCGCTCCATCGAACACGGCAACCTCATCGACGAAGCCACCGCGCGGGTCATGAAAGCGCACGGCGCCTACCTCGTGCCAACGCTGTCGACCTACGCCGCGCTGGCCGATGAAGGTATCAAGCTGGGTTGGTCGGCGGCGATGCTAGCGAAGCTCAAGAGCGTGCACGACCAAGGCCTGAACGCCGTGCGCCTGGCACGCGCCGAGGGCGTGCCCGTGGTCTTCGGGACCGACCTGCTGGGCCACATGCATGCCCGCCAGTCGGGCGAGTTCGACTTGCGCCTGCCGGCGATGTCGCCCATCGAGGTGCTGCAAAGTGCCACCATCACAGCCGCGCGATTGATGCGCCAGGAAGCGCATATCGGGCAGCTGGTGCCCGGCGCGTTTGCTGATCTGCTGGTCGTTGAAGGCGACCCGGCTAAAGACTTGTCGATGCTGGCCGCGCCGCAGCAAGGCATTCGACTTTTGATGCAGGCTGGCCGCGTCGTGCACAGCCGTCTTTGACCCCCTTGAAGGAACCCCCATGAGCTATCCCAGCATGACCGTCAACAGCCTGGCTGCGGTCATCGACACCGCCACCAAGACTGTCGAACAAAAGCTCATCGCGTGGCGGCGCGACATCCACGAGCACCCTGAGCTCGGCAACCGCGAGTTCCGCACGGCCAAGCTGGTGGCCGAGCATCTCAAGAGCCTCGGCCTGGACGCAGTGCAAGAAGGCGTCGCCCACACCGGCGTCGTGGGCCTCTTGATCGGCGCCTTGCCCGGCCCGGTGGTGGCCCTTCGCGCCGACATGGACGCGCTGCCGGTGGCCGAAGAGGTGGACGCGCCGTTCGCGTCGAAGGTCAAGGCCGAGTGGAATGGCGACATGGTGGGCGTCATGCATGCCTGCGGACACGACGCCCACGTGGCCATCTTGATGGGCGTGGCCGAGGTATTGGCAGGCCAACGCGCCAAGCTGCGAGGCAGCGTGAAGTTTATCTTTCAGCCCGCCGAAGAGATGCCGCCCGAAGGTGAGGACGGTGGCGCCAAGATGATGATTGCCGAGGGCGCGCTGGCCAACCCCAAGCCGGCGGCCATCTTCGGCTTGCACGTCACCTCGCGCTTGCCCGTGGGCGTGATCGGCTACCGGCCCGGTCCCGCGCTGGCCAGCTCCGACACCTTGAAGATCACCGTCACCGGCAGCCAGACGCATGGCGCCATGCCTTGGTTCGGCGTCGACCCTATCGTCACGTCAGCGCAAGTCGTGCTCGGTTTGCAGACGGTGGTCAGCCGCCAGACCGACCTCACCAAAGAGCCGGCGGTGGTGACCATCGGCAGCATCCACGGCGGCTTGCGCGGCAACATCATTCCCGACTCGGTGCAGATGGAAGGCACCATCCGCAGCTTCGACGAAAGCATGCGCGACAACATCCACGAGCGTGTGAGC